>JARGOW010000129.1:7721-8507 GCA_029212955.1 Planctomycetota bacterium
ATTTGGTGGGCACGGACGAAACCTACGATGTTCAGCGCTTCATGGCTGAGGTGAGAAAGGTATTGGCTTCGATTCAGGAGCGGGGCAGCAAGGCCTTGTTCGTGGGCGGAACCGGCTTTTACCTGGCAGCGTTGCTACGGGGCCTTTTTCAAGGGCCTCCCGTCGATCGTTCCTTGCGTGAGGAATTGGAGAGCCACCTGGAACTCGTTGGAAGCCAGGCCCTATTTGAAGAGTTGCGATCGGCTGACCCGGCCAGTGCGGATCGTTTGCATGTCAACGACACCCGGAGGGTGATTCGGGCCTTGGAGGTCTGGAAGCAAACGGGGAAACGGCTTTCGGAGTGGCAACAGGAATGGGATCGAGAGTCGAATCCCCGGGTGCAAAACGCCCGGTTGGTGGGGATCTCGCGGCCCGTTCCCGAACTGGATGCGCGCATTCGGGCCCGCGCCCAAATCATGCTCGACGCCGGTTGGAAAGAAGAAGCGGTGGCGCTTCGAAAGAGCCCTGGCCTCTGCAAGGGAGCCGCCCAGGCCCTGGGTTACAGCTCGGTATTGGCGTGGGCGGATGGGGAACTTTCCGCCCAGGAGACCCTGGATGAGATTGCCCTTAGAACCCGCCAATTCGCACGTAGGCAACGAACCTGGTACCGGAAGTTTGAGGTGTGTTGGATTCCGAGCGAGGATCCGGATCGGAAGGGCAAAGCTCTTGAGCACTGGGGCTGGTAGATATTCGAGAGAGGGCTCGCGAATGGTTGGGTACAAACAACGGGGGCGCGTTCCGATTGGA
>JARGOW010000130.1:0-6427 GCA_029212955.1 Planctomycetota bacterium
CCTGCTCGAGTCGGCCGAGCAGGTTGGGCAGGCCAACCACGCAAGGGATCCCGAAGGCGCGCGCCAAAACGGCGCCATGGGAAAAGCGCCCGCCGGTGGTGGTCACGATGGCCAAGATGCGCTTGGGGTTCATGAAGGTGACTACCTGGGGGCTCAACTCCTCGGCCGCCAGGATGACCTCGCTCTCGGTGGACACCACCTGTTCTCGGTCGCGCTCGAGCAACTCATCCAGCACAACGCGCCAGGGCTCACTCACGTCGGCGGCATAATCGCGCACACTGTCCCCCTCCAACTGCCCCATGGTCCGACGCAGGCGTGCCACCAGGGATTGCACGGCCGATTCGGCGTTGATGCGCTCCAAGCGAATGGCTTCCACCACCGAATCCTTGGCGCTGGGGTCCTTGAGCACCATCTGGTGAACCGCAAAGATCCCGGCCTCCTGGGCCCCAGAAGCCCGCTCCACGAAGGCTCGTTGGCGCTCTAGGCGCTCATCCACGATGCCTATGGCCCGCTCCAGTCGGGCCAACTCCGCATCGATTTCTCCCCGCCGTAGGGTCCAGTGGGGCGCCTTGTTCACCCGGGCGCCGACCACATGCACGATTCCATTGGCCAAGCCAGGGGAGACTGCGATTCCTTTGATAGTAGCCATGGTTCCTCCGAAAGGGGGCCTTCCATGCTAGTGGGGTGCCCCGCTTAGAGCCACGATCCGGGGGATTATCCGCCCGAAACATAGGAAATTGCTTTTCGCGTTCAGACCACGACACCCGCACCCCGATGCGGAAGGTGAAGGGAAAGCCCCGCGCAACGGGGCCCCAGGGATGGCCCACAAACAGCCCCCCCGCCCATCCGGAATCCGGCCCCATCGGCCGCGATCCCGGATTCGTTCCACCGGCAAGACCATGACTACCCAAAACAACCCGGAAGAAGACATCCTCACGCCCGAGGCCTCTCACTCCACCCCCATCTCCCAGCCCACCAATGATTCCACCGAGGAATCGATGGATTCGGCCATATCGGCGACCCCGGAGTCCACCCCCACCGCACAGCAGAGCCATGCGCTCACCGGCCCCGGACCGACCCGCGTCCAGGCCAAGCCCTACGTTCCACAGGGCGAACCCAAGACCAAAAAGCCCCTGCTAGGCTTGGCCCTCTTCACCTCGGGCCTTTCCATGGGCGCCCTAGGTTGCGGACTGGTTTTGGCCAAGGGACCCTTCGCCGACCTGGTCACCAAACTTCAGCCCCTGGCCGAACGCGGCTTGACGGGCGGATCCATGATCCTCACCGGCATGGTGCTCACAGCCATGGCCATCGTGGAGCGACAGCTCCGCAAGCAAAATCAAGCCATCGAAGCCCAGGAAGCCAACGCGGCCATCCTTCAGGACATCTTCGGCTCCATGGCGACCATCGACGCCCGCTTCGACGAAATCCAAACCAGCGAGCGGCAGGTGTATGTGGAAGCCAACATGATGCGCAACGAGTTGCACCAGTTCGTCGTGGGCCAGGAGGGCAAGGACGAGCAAACCGGTATCTTCCACGTGGCCGCCAGCGTCGACAAACTGTCCGCTCAGGTGGACCGCACGCTCAAGGGTTTCGGCAGCGACCTCCAGGAAAAATTGCGCCTCGCCCAGGAAGAAGCACACGCTCTCAACGCAAAACTCGAAGCCAAAATGTGCGAGCTGGAGCCCCAGGAGGTTCCGGACAACTCCGAAATCGTGTCGGCCCAAGCGGACATCATCGATCGCTTGCGCACCATGGAAAGCAACCTTCGCGAAACCCAGTCCCAATTGGGGCAAGTGAATGAAAGCGTGCAAAGCAGCATGCAGCAGGTTCTGGACGACAAGCTCGAGGGTCTAAAGCCGCAAGAGATGTACAACGACGCTGCGGTCCTGGCTGGGCAGTCCGAATTGGCGGATCGCCTTTGCGAAATGGAACGCAACCTGAACGGAACCCAGGAGCGTATCGGCCAACTGGGCGACTGCGTGAAAAACATCCAGCCCTCCGATACCTACGACGACACCGCCATCCTGGTCGGCCAGTCCGAAATCAGCGAACGCTTGTGCACGATGGAAGAAAACATCAGGCGCACCGAAGAGCAACTGGGCGAGATTGGCCATGGCGTCCAAAGCACGGTCCAAGAAATGCTAGAAGGCTTGAAGCCTTCCGGCGCCTACGACGACACCGCCATACTGGTCGGTCAGTCTGAAATCGGTGACCGCCTGTGCACCATGGAAGAAAACCTGCGCGGCACCCATGAACGCATCGACCAGATCGGTGAGAACGTTCAGATCTCGGTCATGGAGTCCCTTGAGGGAGTCCAACCCGAAGGAACGCGCGACGATTCCGTCGTGATGGCTAGCCACAACGAGATTGTGGACCGCTTGAAGACCATGGAAGGTCACCTGGATTCCACCCGCGCCCGCTTCGGTGAGGTTCAGGACGCCATCCAGGAATGTGTGCAGGACACGCTAAACGATTGCCTGAGCGGCTCCGTGGAAGAGGCTGTCGACTCGCGCATCGAAGTGCTGCGCAACGAACTGGAGCAGGTGAGCGAAAACGTGGAGGCCGCCGTGAAGTGCGCCCTCGACAGCGCACCCGCCATCCAGCCGACCGCCTGCGACGAAACCACCAGCGACCAACAGGCCCTCGACGCGTTCCTCACCTCGGAGAACGTGGGCTCGCCCGGCGTACAAACCTGGCCTCTCGAGGGTCCCAAGGACGCCCCTCAAGCGCATAGGGTCCAAGAGAACCCGCCCCTCGAAATCCTGCACATGCCCACCGAAGAGGAGCGCGCCTCCGCTGTCGACACCAACCAGGATCAGATGGCCCATGCCCTGAACCACCTGTTCCAGCCCATCACTTCGGATCAGGACGAATGCACGGAATTGGCCGAGGAACTCTTCCTCGACCACATCCCCCAGCAAATCGAATCGGACACCAACCTGGGCCCCAACGAAATCCACTTGGATGGACCGACCACGCCCATGCCTTTTGTGATCAATGGCCCGAGCCCGATTCCCGGCACCCCCGGATCCCCTTTCCCGGCGCCGGTTCCGCTCAAGCCCACCGACTCCGACGACAACTGCGAGCCTCCCACCGAAGGCCCCAGTAATTTCGACAAACCCTACGAACCGCCTTCTGATGACACGGGATTCCGGTTCCCCGGGTGGAACTAGGCATCGCCTAGGGAAAACGAACGCGGGGGCCGCCCCCGGGGGGGGCCCGCGCTCTTTTTCATTCAGAAGGACCGGGGTCTACTTCTTGTCGCCGTCGCCTTCCTTCTTGAAGAAGTGGGCGAAGGGGGAAGCGGCGGCTCCCTCGGACTGGGCGTTCAGCTTGCGCAGGTCGACGCGCTCGCCGCGGCCTTCCTTGGAATCGCCGCGTTCCTTGCGCGGACCGCCGCGGCGGTTCTTGGCTCCGCCGAGGCGCATGCCGCGGGCGTCGCCCTTGCGCAGGCCTTCGCGGGGATCCCGCTCGCGACCGCGTCCACCGCGACCTCCGCGGCCACCGCCTCGTCGACGTCCACCACCGCCACCGGAGGCGCGTTCCTTGGCGGGAACGTCCTTCAGCGAAAGCGTGATGCGCTGACCGCTCGGGTCGGTGATGCGCGCACGCACCACCTGGCCGATGGAAAGCAACTCGCGTGCGTCACGGATGTAGCGCGACGAGATCTGAGAGATGTGAACGATGGCGTCCTTCTCCAAACCCATGTCCACAAACGCTCCGAAGCTGGCCACCGAGGTGACGATGCCTTCGACCACACGATCCTTGGTGATCATGGCCGGGTCGGTTGCCGGGGACATGAGGCGCGGACGCATCAACCAGGAACGGGGATCGCGGCCCGGACGGGACAGCTCGCGCATGAGATCGCGCCAGGTGTTTTCGTCCACGTTGAAGGCCTCGCGGCGCAGGCCACGGGTCACACCCGGGTTGCCCAGGTTTTCTTCCACGCTACCGCCCACCGACTGCAGTAGTTCGCGGGCGACTCCATACAGCTCGGGGTGCAAACAGGTGCGATCCAGGGGCTCCGGGGAGTTCGGAACGCGCAGGAATGCGGCCACGTTGGTCCACTGGGCCTCGGTCAGGATCTGATCCGTGCGCAGGGATTCGCGGGAGGCGATGGGTCCGTTGGCGCGGGCAGCGAAGATGCGGTCCACAGCAGCCTCGTCCAAACTCGGCATGTTCAGAAGCTCGGAACGCAAGGCCAAGTTCACGTCGCAACCCACGTGGGCCACGCAGGACTCCACGGTTTCGTTGAGCGCGCGCTTCAGGTTCGCCTTGCTGACCAACCCCTGCTCGGAGCCGAGTCCCAGGTGACGTGGGTCCACCTTGAGCAACTCCGCCATGGGGTTCTGCAAACGACGGCCCAGGCTGATCGCCATGCGCTCGGGCACGGCCACGGTCTCCAATTCCTTGCGAGCGATCTCCGAGTTGGCATAGCTGCCGAGTCCGGTGTCGTTCACCATGGTCACGGTGTAATCGCCTTCGGAGGCGGCCAGCACCTTGCGCATGCGGTGGGTTCCCACGCGGGCACGCTTGTCGTGACCCGTGGTCAAGAGCTGCACGCCGGTTCCATCCAGGGCAGCTTGCATTTCGACCAGCAGGGCCGCGTCGTCCTTTTCGCCGACCTCGATTCGCACGGTCTTGGTGGAGTTGCCGTCCTCGTCGAGGAATGCGAGCACCCAGTCTCCCTTCGCGCTCACATCAACACCGCAAACCGGGCGGCGTCCGAAGGTCGGGGTGAACATGAGTTGGCGCAAGTGGTTGCACAGGAAGCGCAGGGCCTCGGCGTCGCTACGCTCCTTGAGTTCGAGGCGCACGTCGGCTTCGATCACGGGCAACAAGCGGGCCAGGTAGGCGCGGCGGGCGATCTCCTGCAGGAGTTCCTCGTGCATGGGATCGGTGTGCCGGCCGAGGGCCGCGCGCACCTTGCTCAGTGCCAAGGATTGCTCCATGGAGAGGTGCACGGCGAGCACGCGCTCGCGTTGGGCTTGACGCAAGGCGATCAGGCGATGACCTTGAACCTGCTTGAGCGGGGACTTGAAACGGGCCAGGGCCTTGTGGCGACCCATCTTGTCCATGGGCACGCTTGCGTGCACTTCGACGGTTCCGCGCTTGCGCAACATGCGACGCAGGGTCGTGCGCAGGGCGGCGTTGCGACCCAAGCGGTCGGACAGGATGCGCACGGCGCCGGAGAGAGCTTCTTCCACGGAGTGGATGCCACGATCCGGGTTCACGAAGGGCTGACACATGAGCGTCAGGGCCTCGGTGGAGTGGATGTGGGGTGCGGGGGAAGTGTCGACCTCGGGGGCGGCGGCTTCCTTGGCTGCGGCGGGCTCGCTGGTGTCGGGCGCCTCGATGCTGGCCTCGACCGGAGCCTCGGTGGCAGCGGCTTCGGTGGCAGCGGCTTCAGGAGCTGCGGCTTCAGGAGCTGCGGTTTCCGGGGCGGCTTCAGCGACGGCTTCAACCGGTGCTGCTTCAGCGGGTTCTTCCGCAGGGGCCTCGGAAGCCGCTTCAGGAGCGGCCTCAACCGGAGCTTCCACAACGGTTTCCGCAACAGCGGTTTCCCCAACAGCGGGAGTTTCCGCAGCAGCTTCTGCCGGTGCCTCGGTCGCTCCCGTTTCGGGGCGCGCGCCCTTCGGCATGGACTTGACCAACTCATCGGCCAGTGCGGTCAGGCCGCGGTCCATGGCCAGTTGCACTTCGGGCTCGGGCCGGCGGTGCGGGACGAACAGGTCTTCCAGCTCAAAGCGATCGGAGCAGTTTTCGATGGCGGTGACCGCGGCGGGAGTCACGTCCTCCATTTTTTCCAACTGGCGCAGGATCGTGCCGCGGCGGCGATCCAGTTCATCCAATTCGGTGCGCCGTTGAATCAGGCGTCGAAGTTGAGATTCGGTGAGTCCGCCGGTTTTTGATCGACGCACACGGGCGATAAAGGGTGCGTGCAGTCCCGCATCCGTCATTTCCAAAACCGCTTGCACTTCGTTCCCCTTGATGGAGAACTCTTTGGCCAGGGTGTTGAGTATTAGTTTCGCAGTCACGATGGGTTCCTCTTTCTAAAAGGGGATGTGTTGTTGCAATCCGAGCCCGCCTTGAGCTGGGTTGCGATCGTTGTGGATGGACTCCGAAAGGGAATCCATTCTCAGGCAGGATTTTCGCACATCCGCGGCGGAACCGATCAAGGCCCATTTCCACGATTGCTCGAACCCCGATCATAACGGAGGGGCCAACTAGCGCGGGGAAAAAGAAGCCCGAGGAGCGACTTTTTCAGAAATTGAAAACCACGCCAACAAGGCAGGCTCTCTCATTTCAACCGGTTCCTGTTTGGGGATCCAGCGGGGACGTTCGCCGCCGGTGGGTTCCCCCATGGAATTCAACCCGCCCTAACCGGGCAGGCCGCCCCCACCCGGGCCCGACTGCCCATGGGGCG
>JARGOW010000130.1:6437-8457 GCA_029212955.1 Planctomycetota bacterium
CCCTACCGCGTGGCCACGCCAGCGACGGCACTGGCCTTCCTAGGCGGGTCGTTCGAACATGGACACGCGCGTCTCTTCCCCCAACAGCCCGGCGCCATCCGCCACCGAGAAGCCCACCTTCTCGTCCAGGCCGGGCACGGTCCAATCGCCCAGGGGACGCCCGGTCACCGCATCGCGGGCCATCAGCATGGCGCGGCGCGCCACGTACAACTTGCCCCCATCGGCCACGATCGAGATGTCCGGCAGATCGTCGCTGGGGCAAGTCTCAAGCACGTCGAACCAACGCAGGTCCCCCACACGCTTCAAATCCAGGGCCACCAGGGACTGGGAGTCACGGGCGCCCATATCCTTGTGCAAGGCGATGGCGCTCGCCAATTCACCGGCGCGTTCGGCCGGCAGCAACCGATCCAACTCGCTTCCCAGGTACATGAGCACGCCAGCGGTGCCGCACAGGTCGCGGATAGGCTTCTGCACGGGCTTAACGATCACGCGTAGGAAATCCCCGGTCTCCCGGTCGATTTCCAGGATTCCGTAGCCCTTCTCCACCGAGTACACCACGAAAGCACGACCATCCACATAGGCCACGTCGTGGTAGCGCTCGCCCTCTCGGGCATAGGTCCAGCTCTCGATCAAGGTCAGGGAGTCGATGCACATCACCGAGCGCCCCGTGGACAATAGCACGCACTCGGAGTTGACTACGCAGTGGTCGAAGGCAGGCACGTTTTCCGTGTCGAGCAATTCCCCGTCGCGCAGGGATTGGCGCACGATGCGATGGCCCGAGGCGCTGGGCCCCACCACGATCACATGGGACTCAGAAACCACGCCAGCTCCGAAACCACGGCCATAGCCGACTTCGCAAGGCACCAACCAAAGGCGTTCGCCTGTGGAGCGATCGAAAGCTCCAAGCTTGCCGGGGATCACGTCGTCCACCCATTTACCACCCGCGGGCGGGTCGTACCCGTGCAGAAGAATGGGTCCCGTGGTGGAGAATGCGATGCCGTCGACCTCGCTCTCGAGTTCGCGGCTCCAACGTCGTTTGGCTGTCTTGGACATGGGGTCATGGTAACGACGGAAACGGACCAGAACCACTCCCCCGCCCCGTTCCGCGCAACATTCAGAGCTGCGCGGCCTCCGGTTTGCAGGGCCCATCGCTACCGAGTCGCGAACTAGGCCCTTCGGCGCGATCGATGCAAGCCACCGTCGATGGATCCCCCGTTAACGGGCGAAGCCCCCCACAACCAGGGTTGCGCGGGGCTTCGTCCAATGGGAAGGCGAAAAGACTAGGCGTTGTCTTCGCGCATCTTCTTGGCCAAGCCTTCGGGCACGTCGCGGTACTCGGCAAGTTCCATGGAGTATTGTCCACGGCCCTTGGTGGCTCCACGCAGGGCGGAGGAGTAAGCGAACATTTCCGCGATGGGAACCATGGAGCGAACCACGCGCAGGTCGCCCTGGGTGGCCACATCGGAGACCTCCCCACGGCGGGAGTTGAGGTCACCCACAACGGCGCCGAGGTAGTCTTCCGGAACGGAGACTTCCACTTTCATGAAGGGCTCGAGCAACACGGTGTTGCCGTTCTCGACAGCCTGACGGAACGCCAGCACGCCGGCGGCCTCGAAGGACTTATCCGAAGAGTCCACATCGTGGGCTTTGCCGTCGAACAGGGTCGTGCGGCAGCTAACGAAGGGGATACCGGAGTGTCCACCGGACTGGAAGAAGGTGTTCAAACCAAAGCCAACAGCCTTGATGTATTCCTTCGGAACAGCGCCACCTTTGATGCCGTCCACAAACTCGAAGCCGTCGAGCTCGGGGTCGTACTCGAACTTGACGTGCACAACTGCGAACTGGCCGGAACCACCGGACTGGCGGATGTAACGGGCCTCGGTCGAGATGTCCTTCTTCAAGCGCTGCTTGAAGGTCACCTTGGGGCGACCGGTCACAACGTTGCACTTGTGGTCGTTCTTGATGCGGCCGACCATAACTTCCAGGTGCAGCTCACCCATACCGGAGATGATCAGCTGAC
>JARGOW010000131.1:0-7977 GCA_029212955.1 Planctomycetota bacterium
CGGGAGCCAACATCCCGCCCCGGATGACCCGGCACAAGAACCCGCTTCGGCCTTCCATGAGTGCCGGAAAGCGCTCATCCACGGGCTGAAGGGTGATGCAGGGTTCGCGGCAATCATGGACCTCCAGCAGCACTTGGTCGCCCACGGCCAATCGGTCTCCCGGATTCAAGCGGGCGAAATCCAGGCCATCGATCAGGAGATTTTCACCGAAGGATCCGGGCTCCTTTGCGGGGACTCCATCCCGTTGCAAAGCCGCGTAATCGGCCGTTGAGAACAGGCAAACTGCCCGGTTCTCCCCCCCGTGCTCCGGGTGGCGGTGCTTGTCTCCAACCAATCCGAGGGATTCCACTTGGGCCTCGGTGACGGGTGCCTTGGGTATGCCACCAGGCCCCAGACAAACGGCTATGACCCGTCCGTCGTTCACTTGTTCAGAAAGCCGGGCTTGAGGAAAAGGTAGTACATCTGGCCTTCGGAGCGGGTGGTGCCAGCCATGCGCTCGGCGGAATGGCCGACCCCGAGGTAGATGTCTGCGCGCCCGGCTGTGCGAATCGCACCTCCCGTGTCCTGGTCGAGCATCATTTGCGCAAAGGGCATGAACCCTCCGCCTGGAACGGGCAGGACCGTATCCACGAAAACCAGTGCGCCGCGGGGGAACAGGGTCTTGTCCGTGGCCAGGGTGCGCTGGGCGGCGACCTCCAGGTTCAAACTGCCCCGCGGGTTTCCTTCGATGGGACCGAAGAAAACGTAGGAGTCATTGCGATGCATGTACTCATCGACAAGGTGGGGGTTTTGCGCGGCCCAAGCCCGCAGTGTACCGAGGGACATGGCGTCCTTGGCTACCAATCCATCCTTGACCAACTGTGCACCCATGCTGGTGTAAGGTTGACCATTCTTGCCCGCGTAACCAAAGCGCAATTCGGTTCCATCGGGGGCGCGTACGAATGCTGATCCGTTCACGTGTGCGATGAAAGCGTCTAGGGGGTCCCGCAACCAAACCAACTCCAATCCTTGATTGGCGAGCATTCCCGACGTTTCCAGGGTTCGGCGAGTCGGGTAAGGCTGCATGCCTGTCTTGGTGCGACGGCCCAGGATGGTGCCATCGTCGGCCTTGACCAGGTCCGGCGGAAGGGCGTACAGCGGGTAGCGGTAGCTGTCACTGGGCTGCAGGCTGCCGTCCAAAACTGGCGTGCAGTACCCCGTGAACAAGACCCCGCCTCCCCGTCCATCCCAACCGGCGCTGCGGTAGAAGTCGAATTCGGTTTCGATCTTGGATTGGAACTCATTGGCCGTGCGGCAGGTCAGCAGCAGCTCGTGAAAGCGCTTGAGGCTCTGCAACGCCAGGTCGTGGGGGATCTCAGCCGCAGGAAAAAACTGGTGCGAATACGGCAGGTTGGTCCAGGCGATCGAGTTCTTCAACGCCGGCAAAAAGTCGGCTCGATCGGTCCAGGTTCCGGAAACGTTGGGCCGGATGTCCGAGGAGGACAAACGAATCAGTGGATTCGTTCCGTACGGGAGTTCGCGTCCGTAGTCGGGACCCGTGGGACCCTTGGCTTGGCAAGCTCCAAGCACCACGGTCAAACAAAGCAAAGCGATTCGATTCATGACAAGCCCTCTGCCCGGTCGCCCCATGGCTCAGGCCCAGCAAGGACCGTCCATGGCACATCGAGGCCCAAGAGTGGTTGCCAGCAGCCTACCGCTCAAACCTCATCAAGCAGGTCAACATTCTAGCTCAACCACCGAAATTCCGAAAACACCCCGCCCCCTGGTCCAAGGACGGGGAGCGGGGCGCTTCCGAAGGCAAAATCACTCGTGGCGCAGGGCTTCGACTGGGTCCATGTGGGCTGCACGCCACGCGGGGTAGAGGCCGAAGATGACGCCGATTCCAACGGAGATGCCAAACGCGAGAATGGCGGACATGGGGGATACCTGGGTTTCCAGGTCGGCGGTGCGTTCGATGATCCAAGGGATCAGCAGGCCGATGGCCACGCCTGCCGCTCCGCCGCATCCGGAGAGCACGGTGGTTTCCACTAGGAATTGGGTGACGATGTGCCGGCGGCGCGCACCCAGGGCGCGGCGGATTCCGATTTCACGGGTTCGCTCGGTGACCGTGGCGAGCATCACATTCATGATGCCGATACCCCCGACTAGGAGCGAGATGCCTGCGATGCTTGCGAGCACGATGGAGAAGATGCGCTGGGTCTCCTTGGCGCGCATCAACAGTTCCAAGGGAACCACAACCTCGTAGTCCTTGTCCTCATGCTCGCGGACGAGCATGGCTCGGGATGCGGCGGCCACAAAAGGCACGTCCTCATCGGTTCCAACCTCGGCGATGATCTCGTGCAGTTGTACCTCTTGAATGTCGCGGGATCCGGAGCGGATCGTGACCTGGCGCTCACCGAAGTAGCTCCGACCCGTTTCAAGGGGGACGAATACTTCGCCACCAGATTCGGAGGAAGGGTTGGCCAGGCTCTCGCCCAGAGGTCCCCTTGGTACCAACACACCCACGACTTCAAAGTAGTGTTCGCCGATTCGAATGTTCTGCCCCAGGGCATTCTTGAAGGGGAACAGGTAGCGCGCCACATCGTATCCAAGCACGCAAACCAACGATCGCGATTCTTCGTCTTGGGGGAGTATGAAGCGGCCCGCGGAGAGGATTCGGCCCACCACATCCTGGAATTCAGGAATGGTGCAAAGGACTTTGGGGCGGCAAGATTTACCGCCCAGTCGAACTTCCTGGGCAGCGGCCAGGACCGGAACGGTCCGAATCACGCCAGGGAAGGTTTCAGCCACGCGCCCGTAGTCGTCGCGGGTCAATCCGTACGAAAGGGTCCGGGTCTGCTGGTCGCTCACGGCTTCCTGCTCCGGCTTGACGCTGCGGAGGATGACGTTGCGGCTGCCGAGCTGGCGGATCTGGTCCTGGGCTTTTTCACTGGCGCCTTCGCCCACAGCGAGCATGGCGACCACGCTCGCCACTCCGAAGAGCACGCCGAGGGTGGTGAGGAAGCTGCGTAGCTTGTGCAGCAGAAGGCTTGAGATGCCTAGCCGAACGGTGCTCCAAAGAGATTTCATACCGAGGTCCCTCCGGTGGCTTGGGACCGAGCCTCACTGTCGACGGAAAGGATGTCACCGTCCTTCAGGCGCAGGATGTGCTCCGCGCGGTCGCCCACGTCCTGTTCGTGTGTGACGAGTAGGATCGTTTTTCCACTCGCATGCAATTCGTCGAATAGGTCGAGAATTTCGGAGGCCGTGGCCGAGTCCAAGTTTCCAGTGGCTTCGTCCGCAAGGATCATGGCCGGGTCATTGATCAAGGAACGGGCGATGGCCACGCGCTGTTGCTGGCCACCCGATAGTTGATTGGGGCGATGGTGCAGCCGGCCCTTGAGCCCAACCCGTTCAGCCAACTCAGTGGCGCGTTCGCGGGCATTGGGGATGGGGTCATCCTGGTAGATTACAGGCACCAGGATGTTGTCGATCACATCCAGTTGCGGGATGAGATTGTACGACTGAAAAATGAAACCCAATTCCCGACCGCGCAGGGCGGAGATTTCGTTGTCGCTCAGGCCTGAGACTTCACGGCCGCGAATCTGGTACGAGCCCGTTGTGGGGCGATCGATGCAGGACAGCAGATTGAGCAGTGTCGACTTTCCGCTGCCCGACGACCCCATGATGGCCCAGTATTCACCCTGGCGGAAATCAAAGGAGAAGTCCTTGAGGGCATAGACGGTTTCGCCGCCCATGACGTAGCTGCGCGAGATGTTTTGAAGGTGCGCAACGATTTCTGCTTCGTTTTCGCTCACTGGGGCGCTCCGCCCTTCTTGGATTTTCCGCCGCGGGAGGACTTGGATTTGGATCCGCTTTTGGAGCCACTGCTCGGGCCGCCCTTGGAGCCCGATTTCGGGCTGCCGGAGGCCTTGTTGCCCGAGCCTTGGCCCTTACGAGCATCCGGTGCCGCGTCGGTGGAGTTTTTGGGGACCGAAATCGCATTGGAAACGGTCGGTTTGAAGGTGGCGGGGGGGGCCAGTAGCACGATCTCGCCTTCGGTGAGGCCGGATTTGATTTCCACCCAGTTGTTGTTATCCAAACCAACTTCGACCTCGCGGGTCTCGATCTCGGGCTTGCCTTGCACGAAGACAATCGTTTTTCCGTCGTCGAAAAGGACGCATTGCCTGGGGATGTAAAGCACGTCGACCAGGTCTTCGATCAAGACCTCGGCGTTGCAGGACATTCCGGGCCGGAAGCCTTCGGGGGTGGAATCCAGCTTGATGTCGGCCTTGTAGGAGCGTTCGTTGCCCCCGCGCCGACGATTGTTCTCCGAAGCCATGATCGCAACGAATTGAACGGTGCCCGGCACGGAGACGCCGGGGAAGGCGTCGGTCGTGACGTTGCAGCGCATGCCTTGGCGAATTTTCTTAACTTTCGTCTCGTGGATTCCTGCGGTGACGATCAGGGAATCCGATTTGGGGATGGTGCCGATTTTAGAGCCACCCCAGGCATCGTCCCCTTCTTTAGCGACCTCGCCCCAGCGACCACGCGCAAGGACCAGCAAGCCTGGTTCGGGTGCGAGCAACTGGCGCATGGAGATTTGCGTGCGCAGTCGATCTAGCTTCTTGTTTTCGCGATCCAGACGGTACCGGGCCGAGTCCCGGGAGGCTTCCAGGTCCGCGATGCGCGAGCGCGCTTGCTTGGTGACCTTGTCCACGTTTCTGGATTTGGTGCCGACGCTGGACTCTAGCTCGGCCTTGCGACGGCGGTGTCCGTAGGTTTTCTTCAGTTCCAAGTCGCGATTTGCCTGGTCCACTTCGATGACCTTGCCCTGTACGGCGAGCTCGTCGCCCTCGAATTGGTCCCGCTGGACAAAGCCTTCGTCGTATAGCTTTTTGGTCCATTCCAATTGTTGACGGGCGCGAACGAGTTGCTCTTCCTTGAGGACGATGGATTCCTCGGCCGCGGCGAGCTCGTTGGTCCATTCGCCGCCATCGATGGTGTATTTCTCCAGGTCCAATTCGGCGAGTTCCAAGGCGAGTTCGGCGGCAGCCAAATCGCTTTGGTTTTGAATGGCTTGGATGTCTAGCTGTTCTTCCGCCTTGACGACCGCGGCTTCGGAATTGTTGACCGCGATTTCTTGGACCACCAACTGCTCTTCGAACTTGGACGTGTCAAACTCAGCGACAACGTCACCCTTTTTCAGGGCGACGCCTTCTTCGGCGAGGAACGTGATCTTGGTTCCGCCTTCTATCTCCACTTTTAGCTGGATGGAGTCGCTGGCCATGAGATTGCCCCGAACCACCTCGCTGATGTGAAGATCGCCACGTCGAACGGGAGCGCCTTGCACGCCCTCGACGTCTTCAGCCTCAAACATCTTGGAGGTTAGATCGAAATGCACTGCCGCGTAGACAGAGCCCGCGATCAGCGCTATGAGGATGAGGAAGGGGGCAGCCTTATTCTTGCTCTTGGCCATCGGTGGATTCCTGGGAGGGGGGGGTGATCTGGGGAACGGTTTCTTGCAGCTGAATGCCGTTTTCGTCCACGCGCAACAATTCGAGCGTGAGTTGGAGGTCCAAGCGAGCCAATGTGAGGTCGATCAGGGATGAGGTGGCGGAGTTGCTGGCTGCGAGCAAGGACTCGCGCGCGTCTAGCAAGTCCCGGGTATTGGAGCGTCCCGCCTGCAGGGACAAATCGGCGCTACGCACCCGGCGTCGGGCCAATTCCAGCGCACCCTTTTGAATGGAATAGCGCTCGCGTGCGTTGCGCGTGCTGCGCAGGGCCTCACGCACATCCAAATTGATTTGGTCGAGGAAACGGTCGTAGTTGCGGGCGGCCACGTTGCGATTGATTTCCGCCCTCCGGAAGGAGTTTCGCTCGGGGAGGTTGTCCCAGGCGGGATCCAGGGAAAGGCCCGCACTCCAGGAGGTGTCCTGGAAGGAGTGCCGCAGGGGCTGACCGTCCTTGGATGTAGAACTCGCGCTGATCGCCAAGCCCAACCCCGGACGCAGATTGTCGGCCGCGATCTCCAAGCTCCGCTGGGAGTCTTCGAGGCGATTGCTGGAGGTTTGAACATCCAAGCGTTCGTTGATGGCCAATTCCAGGGCGATTTGCTCGGTCAGCGCATCCAATAGGGGAGCAGCATCGGTCAAACGCTGCAATTCATCGTGGTCGAGTTCGATCTCCAAGTTCGGCGGCATGCCCAAGAAGAGTTTGAAGTCGTCGAGTTGGCGTTCAAAGTCGCCACGCAATTCAACCAGCCGGTTGTTGGAGCGCAATTCTTCCTGGCGAGCCTGGTCGGCTTGAATGTCGGAGAGCTGCCCCGCCTCTGCGAGCCGCTCGTTCCGCACGCGCAGGGATTGCAGGTTTTCCAGGTTGTACTCTTGGTTTTTTAGTTGGTCGATCGCCTGCAGAACGCCATACACGCGGCGTGCCACCGAGACCGCAAAAGTGCGTCGGAATCGTTCGTAGCTACGTACCTGGTAAACGAGGGAGCGCTCGGATTGGGTGAGCGACTCCATGGTGATTTTTGCACCTGCAGCGCGAAGGAGCGGCTGGGAGATGCTCAGGGAAAGATCGGAGACCGCATCCCAGCCATCGCCGGTGGAAACGAGTCGAAAAAGGCTCGATCCAATGCCCAGGACCACATTGGCACCGCTACCCATGATTTTGGAGAGGGTGAAATCCCCGTCCGTGGACGCGGTGGCCGAATTCGTCCCAACGCCCGAAATGGAGGCGCCGCCCGATGTTTCGGACCGCACGCCAAACCGCCAGCGCTCCTGGGTCAAACTTAAGGCGGAGAAGTACAGGGATTCCTTTTGCTCCAGGTAGCTGACGTTGGACTCGGCCGCAATGACCATGCAATCCAGAATGCCGAGCGGGCCCAGGTGGGTGACCTCACCGCTCAAAGCCTTGGCACGGAATCCTTCTGCCGCGCCCAACTGAAAGGGGTCTTCGGACTCGAAAAGGGCGGTACGCCGCTCGTTGATCAGGGCGTAAGTTTCATCGTCCGCATTCTTGGAGTGTTCGGCGGGAGACTTGCAAGCGCCGGCGAACAACAACAGGGCGGACGCGAGGGGAGCGAGAGAGTGCAATCTAGTGGGAAGGCTTGGGCAGCGAGTTGATTGGCAAATGGGTCGGAGAGACCACAGGCTATGGGGCCCAGATTATACAGGGAACCTACTTAGGCGGCTCAGGGAGTCGCGGCCAAGGGCGGGAACATACATCAAGTCTTACCCTTCCGATGCTCCGCCTTGGAGGTGGGCGACCCTCCCGTTTGGCAAGCGTGCTTCAAAGCAGGCCCCGCCATGGGGGGAATCCGAGACGGTCAGTCTTCCGCCCTGGGAGCGAACGGCTTCCCGGGATAAGGCGAGGCCTAGACCGAAGCCAGCCCGAGTTCCCGGGAGGTCCTGGCCGCGTTGGAACGGTTCAAAGATGCTTTCCCGATTTTCCGGGCGTACGCCTGGGCCCTGATCCTCCACGGTTAGGCATATTTCACCATCCATGCCAGTGGCAGATACGTGGATGACGCCTCCTTCAGGGGAATGCGCAATGGCGTTTCCGACCAGGTTTCGGACCATGAGGAGTAGCGCTTCCCGGTCGCCTGTCATCGCCAGATCACCTTCGCTGTGGGCCTGAATGTCGACTTTGTGACGCTTGGCACGGATGAGTTCCCGGGGCAAGCGCAATTCGATTTCATGGCCCAGATCGAAACTCTCCCTGGAGCTAGATTCCTGGTTGCTTTCGTGGGCGCAGAGTGTGACAAGGTTGTCGATTTCGCGAGCCAGGTCCTGAATCTCGTCGGAATGACTTACCAACACGGCCCGATATTCTTCCAGGGACCGGTCCCGCATGAGCAAGACCTCTGTTTCGCCCAACAAGTTTTGAATGGGCGAACGCAATTCGTGGGCAATTCCAGCGATTAGAAGGCTACTACGCTCCCTTTCCAATCGCGCCTTTAGGAGGCCGTCGGTCAGGGCGTCAGCCACCCGTTGA
>JARGOW010000131.1:7987-8447 GCA_029212955.1 Planctomycetota bacterium
CCCGATAGAAGGTCGGAGACGCCGGGACGAAGGCCCTCATGGATTCCTCCGGCGATGCGCGCAAGTTGGCGTGCGGTGCGGATGGCAAACATGCGGCCCGCCAACATGGCTCCCAGCGCTGTTAGCAGCAAAATGCCGCAAGCTATGGTTCCGTATCGTTTCAACGGGCGTAGGCGTCGCCTTCCATCCACAAGCATGCCCAAGCGAAGTGGATTGTTCGCATCCGCTTCGGAGTAGCCTGAAAATTCTACTTCGCTCCAGCGGAGCCAATGGTCACTTGGAGTAGACCCAACATCTGGTAAGAGTTCGAGCTCTCCGAATTCGCCCCAAATGATTCCGGTGCTTGGGTACCAAAGTCTCCAGGCGATGCCGACCTCGGGGTGGACTGCTCCCATTTCGAAGGCTTCTTTGGCCATGGCTTGCTTCGAAAGCTTGCGGCCACGGAAGATGGCGAATAGCT
>JARGOW010000132.1:0-4704 GCA_029212955.1 Planctomycetota bacterium
TTCACCATCTGTGTGAACCTGGCCGTAGCAGCCGGGGTTCGCATCGCCACAGAACTGACGAGTGTTGTTGCCGGTGCGCACAAAGCCACCGTTGGTGAAGAAGAAGTGTCCGTTGACCGGCTCGTCGTACTGGTAGAGGGCAAACACATCTGCGTTGCCTTCACCCATACCGTCGTTGCCGTTGCCCGTTCCGTAAAGCACGTTCAGCCAGTGGCCGATTTCGTGGGAAACGATCACGCTGAACGCGGTGTTGTTGCAGGAGCCAGCAGCGTTGTAGTAGTTGGTCGAGACGCCGTCGAAGTAGGCGTTGCAGGAGGAATCCAAGTTACAGTTTGCGGGGCCGGTGAAGTCCATGGTCGCATCGCCGGGGATACGGCTCTGGATCCATTCGCGCAGGTTGTTGGTGCCCACGTAGGCGTTGGCCTGAGCGGTCACGAACTCGGTGGGAGCCGAGTTCATCAACAAGGATGCGTTGCTGTTGGGCTGAACGTTGTTGAACGTGGTGATGTAATCAGCACCCTGGTCGTTGTTCGCGTTCACAAAATCACCGCGGTACTCCACGGTGATGTCGATGGGCGTATTGATGCCGGGGAAGTTGAAGTTTCCGTTCTCATCGGAGATCACGGTGCCTGCTCCGCCCGAACCCGTCACGCGAACGTTGGACATGGGCATTTGCACGGGGGGGTTGGCAGCGCGGTCGGCGGAGGTGCCGGGGGTTGCCAGGGTCGAGACCGTTCCGTTCACATCGTAGAAGTGCACGGTTTCGGAGGTCTTCAGGACTTGACCGGTGTGGGCGTCGATCGAGTACAGGTGACCCACGGGGGTCACATCGTTGCCGGTCAATTGAACGTCAATTTGCCAGGCGAGGGTCCAGCGGCGGGCTTCCTGATCGTCCACGTGGACGAAAGCCAACTTGGGGGAGCTCACTGTGGTGGGGTCCATTTCCTGCTCCATCACGAATGCGCCGACGGCATAACGCGAAGCGAGCTTGCCATCGATCGTGGGCTTAGTGGAGCGGCTTTCGAAGCTGGGGGCAGCCGTGGAGTGCAGGGAGAGCATCTCGCCGGCGTAGGAGAAAAGCACGTTGACGCGACCATCTTCGACGCGAATGCCATCCACGTATTGGTCGAGTGCGACCGTGACCTTGTCGGTGGTGTTGACCTGGGCCAAGGGAAGGAAGACGAAGCGTTCGTCGACCAAGTCGGTGGTTTCAACGCCGTGCATGGCTTTGGTCTGGCCGACCCAGTGGCGTGCCAGTTGGAACCACTCGGCTTCGTTGTTGATGTTGGGCTCGAAACCGGCCGAAGCGGTGCCACCGAACAGAAGTTCGGCTGTACCCGTCAGCGGGTTGGTGGCCACGTGCCAGGAAGGACCGAAGTCCGCCTGCCAATCGATGAGGAGGGTATCGAGGTGTGAGCTCACGGGCTCAGAACCGGGGGCGGGCTTGGCTTGTGCCTGCGCTTGGGGCGCCAGGGCAAAGCCAGCCGTCGTCAGCGCGAGCGCGCCAAGGAGTCGAAAGGTCATGGTTGGTTGCTGGAGAGAGATTTGGGTATTGGGACGCCTGCATAGACAGGCAGCCGCACCTCGGGTTAGCCCGATCCGAAAACCGGGCGGAGAGGAATGGCTCCTACCCTCTAAATAAACCCCACGCAGGCCGTTTGGGGGCCATTTGGAACCCAAAGGGGCCCAATGCGGGAGAAGGTGAACGGAGTGCGCTCAAAATGAGACACAAGGTCAGCCGACGGGGAGAGAGGACGAAGTCATACAAAGAACCCACGTGGGATCCTTTGGTTACGGTTGGATGCTCGTAAGACAGCGGATGTTCCCCCTACCCGCGAAGGACCCCCCCTCACCCAACGCTACGCTTACAAAACCCCAATCCAGAGCGCCCCAGGGAGAGCCGAACACAAATAAAAAGGCGGGAGCACCCTGATTGGGTACTCCCGCCACCGAGCCGCGCTCCCCGAAACCTACTCCGGGGTGCGCCAGAAAGGGACTTAGAAGGTCACGCTGAAACCGTTGGAGAGGTTTGAAGTCCCCGCTCCGGCCGGCGTGTCCCGGTGCCAAACTTGGAAGTGCCAGGTGCTACCGGCGGTAATGACCTGGGGGCTACCGGCGACAGCGTCCGGGACGTCGAAGCCGGTTTCCATGCCCACAGGACCCACGCTCGAAGTGCCCGCGAAGTTCTGCAAGACGCCCGCAGCGTTGAACAAACCCACCGAGTTCGAGGTCGTACCGGCCACGTTGTAGCGGTAGAAAGGGCCGCCAGCCAGGCAGAGCACACCATTGCTCACGGACAAACCAGGATCGGTCGCCGTGGTTCCAACGAGGAAGTAGCCAAGCTCATTGGGCACACCATTGGTGCACTCCAGGTGAAGGTCGGACATGCCGCCCGAGATGCCTCCGCCGGTCAGGAAGGAACCGCCAAGGGTGGTGGACTGGCCGGTAGAGTTGATGTTCGCCGGATCGCAGAAGGTGATTCCAGCGGGAACCGGGCCATCCAGAATGAAGTTGTCAAAGTTCAAGGTATGGCTTCCGAACCAGGCAAAGCCACCAAGGGGCGTATCCATGGCCAAGCCCACATAGTCCACGTGGTTGATCACGTGATCCCAAAGGATGTCCGGCCCCGAACCTGCGACGGGGCTCGAGGGGAATGCGCCACCGCTCCACGAAGGAGGCATGACCAATTCCTGGGAAGGGATCGGTGTGCTGAAGGTAGCCCAGGGCATGGAACCAAACTGGAAGTTGTCACCGGTCTGGGTATAGACCAGGGTGTCGTCGGCAAAGTTGGTGGGGGTACCGTTGTCGTTGCCCAACACCAGGTTGATGCGGGTACCAAAGTTGGCCGAGCCCCCTACAACTTCGCGGTCATAGGTGAAGGCCGAAACGCCCAGGTTGGCGAAATTGCCGCTCCAAGGGTGAATCGCAGCATCCGGAATCAGCATGGCTGCGGGCAAGATGCTTTGGGAACTCGAAACGTTGACCTGCAGCATTCCTCCCGGATTGCCACTTGTTGCGTTCCAGGTGCCGGGAGAGTGGTGCTCAATGCCCCAAACATCCGTATTGGCCGTCGAAAAGTCCTCGGACGCAATCTGGGCGAAGCCCTGCGTCGAAAGCGCCAGAGAGAGGAGAAGGAGTGGGATCTTCATTATTGTGGGTTTCGCGGGGGGTGGGGTTTGGGTCGGGTTCGAGGGGATCAAAGAGGATCCACTCAATTGCGCTGTTCGCTGGAGTCTCAGGACGTTTGGCCGGAACTGTCGTCCTCTTCCGAGGGGTTAAAGGAAAGGGAGACTTGAATACCGGTCAGGGGATACGTGATGGCCACGCGATAGGCCCTAAACTTGGAGGGGTCCCAATCGAGCTTGTCGAAGATTTTGGCCTTCAAATCGCCGTAGGTGGGGAATTCCATAAGGCGCAGGCGCCGCAGGTCCTTGCCGATGACCTCGATGGAGTGGGTGAATTCACGGCGATCCAACTCCCGATGGGGATCTCCGGCGACCGCGGGGCCATGCCCATTGGTGTTGTAAAATTTCAGGTGCGGGGAGCTACCGGCATAGACATCTTCATGGAGCAGCAAATCGAAGACTAGCTTCCGGACGCACATCTCCGGCACAACCCAAAAGTGCGGTGCATGTTCGGTTAGCGGTTTGGCGGACTCCAGTCCCTTTCGGTTGACCTCGGCCATGACCAAATCCACCTTGGAGGCTCGACCAAAACCGGTCGGGCCCAGGGAGTAATCCACGCTCAGCCCGTGCCTATGAACCTCCAAAGGGGCGATTCGCTCCGAGCAGAACTCGTTCAGCAAAACGGAGTGAAGGCCATTGTCTGCAACTTCGCCATCCAGGGTGGTGGGAAGGCGCTGTACCCCTTCTTGCGGATCAATGCCTTCCCCATCCAGAGTCTCACTCACAAGCCTCGTTCCCAGCTTGACAATAGCGTCCGGTCGAATTCGGTCGATCCCGAATAGGCACTTGACGTTGACCAGGTCAATGAATCCCGCATCCGATGAAGGGTGGAGAACCATGGTATTCATCTCCAACTCGGAAGACACGCCGTCCAGTTCTTGGCGAGCCCTGAAAATGGTCTGGCGACGCTGGCTTTCGAATTCCTTGCGCTCCTCCGGCAACCACGCGCTCAACATTGCCTTCAGCGCGCTGCGATCCCCGGCCTGATCCCGAATGAATCGGTCGAACTCGCCGGTCGCTTTCTCCGCCCTGTCGGTGGCGCTCTCACCGGAGCCAACTTTTTTGGCCGCATCGACCATGCGCAGCAGGGGCTTGGGTCCCGGAAGAAGCTGAAGCGTGGCGATCGGGTCTTTCTGAGCGAGGGCCTTAAGCAGCCGGCTCGAGCTGACCACGTTAATTCCCTCCAAAGTATCGGAGAGGGCTTGGGGACCCAGAATTCGGCGGGGCAGGCTGGCGATCAACTCGGAAAATCCGTCCTGCAGCTCGGCACCCAAGGCCTCGGCCTGGGCGCGCAGCTCCTGGCCGGCCATGGAGATCGACTTGGGGGGGGCCACCTTGCTTCTGTGGGTTGACATGCCAATAAACTAACACCTCCGGAAAGGACCGGGCCCACAAAAGCGGCTTTTAGGGCAAATAGGGGCATTTTCTTTTCCAGGAAAATAAATCGGATTGTTTCCCCCTAATTTTCAGAGGGACTGTACCTTGCATAAGTCGGAGGCGGTTCATGCCCCCGATCGCT
>JARGOW010000132.1:4714-8210 GCA_029212955.1 Planctomycetota bacterium
CGGGCAAAGCTCTCCGTTGTCCCCCGAAAGGACCGGCGAACGCCAAGAGCGTCTCCCATGGACGCCACCCCTGGCGCAAGCCAAACCTACCCACTCCAAAAACCAACAATGAACCTCACCAAGAAAATGGGCCTCGGCCTCGGACTTGCCAGCCTGCTTTGCAGCGTCA
This sequence comes from Planctomycetota bacterium, assembly GCA_029212955.1. Lineage (GTDB taxonomy): Bacteria > Planctomycetota > UBA1135 > UBA1135 > NORP259. The sequence continues at coordinate 4,884 of JARGOW010000132.1, forward strand.
GCTCCGCTCAAACCTTCACCAAGTTGATCGCCGAAGGCGACGCCGTCCCCGGTGGCGAGCCTGGTGAACTTGTTACCCGTATCGACAACGTCGACATCAACAACCAGGGCGACTGGGCAGTCGAGCTTGACGGCTCAGGCGACACCGCCAGCGACGCCTACACCCTCGTCAACGGCGTCATCGCCTTCGAGGAAGGCACCACGACCGGTATCGCAACCCCCGTCGGCGTGACCTCGAAGTTCATCGACTCGATGGACATCAACGACAACGGCGACCAATTGTTCCTTGTGGGCATCGACCTTGCCGGCGCCACGGACTACATCGTTATCCGTAACGGCGTCACGATCTACCAGCGGAACGTCTCCGTCTGCACCGCTCCTGGTCTCGCCATGGGCATGACCTACACCGGACTCAACGAGGTTTGGCAAAACAACAACGACCAGCTCCTGCTGGCCGCTTCGGTTGGCGTTCTGACCGACCAAGTCATGATCAAGGTCGAGCTCGACCCCATGACCGGCGCCATCGTTTCCGAAACCCTGCTCGCCATGGAAACGGACACCCTCCCCGGTAGCATTTGTCCCATCGCAGGCTTCTCAGCCTCCAAGGGCCGAAACGGCATCACCGATGCTGGCGACGTTTTCTACTACACCGACGATGTGCACGCGGGCTGTGGCGACACTCTTACCGACGCCAACCTCTACGTGAACACCACCCGCCTCTACAACGAAGGCGATGCGTTCCCCGCAGACATGACCCAGGAATTCGACCACTTCAGCTCCGCTGAGTGGGACATGAACAGCGCCGGTGACTTCGTCTTTGCTGGTTTCGACCGCAACCCCGATAGCCTCGTTGACTCTTGGATCTTCACGAGCATTGGCGGCGTCATCACGCCCCTTGCCCACGAAGGCGACCCGGTTCCCGCCTCCATCGGTGGCCCCTGGATCACCAAAGGCTTCGGCTTCGGCGGAACCGTCCCCATCGACGAAGACGGCAACGTTCTTTGGATGATCGACTGGGATGACACGGACACCACCATCGACACCGCCCTCATGTGGAACGGCAACATCGTCATCCACGAAGGCGTGACCGTCATCGACGGCAACACCTGCGACAACGTGCCGAACTCGGACTCCGAGATCGCCATGAGCGACGACGGCACCTACGCCATCGCCGAATGCGACATGACCGGTGGCATTGACACCGTCTACATGATCACCGACCTGGATCCGGGCGTCGGCGTCACCTTCTGTGACCCCGCCAACGCCAACTCCACCGGCGACTCCACCACCCTGTCCGGTACCTTCTTGACCGGTGGCGGCATCATGGGCGGCCAATCCGACCTGCACCTTGAGTGCAAGAACGGTGTCCCCGCCGAGCTTGGCTACTTCCTTGTTGGCGACACCTCCGACGAGCCCGGCATCGTGGTCAGCAGCGGCAACCTCTGCCTGACGACGGGTCCCTTCTACCGCTACAACGTGTCGGGTACCACTTCCAACTCGGTCGGTATCTTCAACGCCGCTGGCGTGCTTGAGAACTTCGCCGGCACTTCGACCGTCGGTCCGGTTGGCATGGAAACTGGCTTCGACGTCCCGGACGCCGTCGCTGGCACCCCCCAGGTCATCACCGCTGGTAGCACCTGGCACTTCCAGGTCTGGCACCGCGACACCCCGGCTGGCGTGGGCACCTCAAACTTCTCCAACGGCTTGAGCGTGACCTTCTAGTCAAGACCTACCGAAGAACCCGTTTCTGTTAGCGGGGAGAGGCAAGGCGGCAGCATCCAGAGGGGTGCTGCCGCCTTCTCAATTGCTAGCGGGGATTGCGCCCTGCTTGAACCTAGAGCGAGACGCCGAAGCGGTCGTCGTCATCCTCGGTGACCGGGTACTGGGGACCGCCGGGGCCTCCGATCGACTGCCACGGATTGGCGTGGGCCGAGGCCCGGATCATGGCTTTGCTCACAACCACGGCGGCGTGATAGCGCGCGCCCCGGGAGATCTCGCGCCAGAACAAACCAAGTGCTCCCAGGGTGAAGAGCAACCAAACCCAACGTTGGGTTGGAGAGTCTTCCATGTGCCCATTGATCCACGTGGAGAGGGTTCCGAGGACACCAACGAGCACCAGGGCTTCGACCAAGAAGAGGCCCAGCAAGGGAGCCAAAGTCCGCAGGGGATGCCTCACAAGACTCAACAAGGTCAGTCCCGATGCGATCAGAACCGAACGCGAGCCCGAAAGAGCCATTCGGGTACGCGTGAACACTGCCCAGGACATGGTCAACAGGAACAAGAGCGCCATCAATCCATCGCGGATCCAATAAATTCGGTCGCGGGTGGCTTCGGAATCCAAGGACTCCAAGTGGCGCCCGGAGAGCAGGTCCGTGGCGGGGACGCCCAGGCCCCGGCGTAAAACGAGCTTCTCGAACGGCGCGTCGTAGAGCGCCCATCGGAATACGCCCAGCACCAGCAGGACCAAGAGGGCCAAGCGCAAGAAGCGCCAGAAGTGGCGAGCCCCTCCAACGAAAAACCGTCGTAGGGACTGATGCTGGGATCGCTCCAGAATGACCTGCAACCATCCTCCGGCCACAAAAATGCCAATCAACCAGGCGAAGAAAACCATCACGGCGGCGATGGCCCCCGTGGACCGGTTCAATTGCCCTAGCTCCTGGGAATGATCCTGACGGAACACTGTGCTGAGCGAGCTGAATTCCTCGCCGGATTGCATGCGACTTTGTCCCAGGGATTCAAACCACGAGTAGGTGGGCAGCGCCACAGCCCAAGAGAGCAGTGCTAGCAACAAGCCCACCGAGAGCCATAGGGAAATGCGCCCCATGGAAACCCGCAGTGAAATCAAAAACAGGCGGCCCTCACGGATGCGAGCCATGGATCGAGTTCTATTAGCCATCATCGGATCAACCTCCCAGGGTGGAGAAGAAATGCAGGAGGTGCGAGTACTGGGTGAAGGTTCGTTCCCCCCACCGCGCGGAGCGCTTGGACCGGCTCGCCCGGAACCACTGGTTGTCCTTCATATTGGAATCAAGGAAGTAGGCGCGCTCGGGGTCCAAGACCACGGCGTCAATCTCCGCCGCGCCAGGGGCAATGGGCAAACGCCACCACATGGATCCTTCCTGCAATTCCCTGGTCCATTCGAAGGTTTGGCGGGTGTCGTCGCTGAAGCGGATCTCAATCGGCAAGGGGATGCGTAGTGTTCCTCGACGGCGAACGACCACGCTGTAGTGTCGCAAAGGCTTAGGGGCTTCCGCTTTCTCTTCCGCAGACTCCCCCCCTCCCCCGGGCACTTCAGATTCCTCGACGTGCTCCACAATGGATCCTGCTT
>JARGOW010000132.1:8220-8447 GCA_029212955.1 Planctomycetota bacterium
CAATCCCCATCGTCGGAAAGGAAGTATCCCTTTTCCTTGGGAGGGAATGCGCTGGCCACGCTCACGCTCCAATCCACCATTCCAGTCCCCTGGAAGACGTCCTGGAAATACCACTGAACATCCTGTTCGGCGCCCTCCTGGAAAGAACGATAGAAGTCATCGGGCTTGGGATGCTTGTAGCGGAAAGTGTCCGCGTAGTGCCGCATGCCGCGCAGGAATGCGTCTGG
>JARGOW010000133.1:0-7265 GCA_029212955.1 Planctomycetota bacterium
CCACCGCAGAAGGTCCCGCCCCAACGGCCCCCCAAAAACCCTAAGCCCTTCGGCGGACTAGCGTGAAGAAGCGGCCGAGCTTGCCAGCCAAACGCAGGGGGTTCGAAAACTCGCGTATCAAGCGTTTGGGGCGCATGTAGAAGCTGCGGTAGCCCTCGCGGATCTTGGCTTCGATTTGCTCCGAGGTCATGTGCTCGTTGCCTTCCAAGGCTTGGAAGCCGGTCATGGTGGCGAAATCGAAGTCGCGCGAGTCCCGCAACATCTTGTATAGGGGCGTGCCCGGATAGGCCGTCACGGCGCAGTATTGAACTTGATCGGGATCCAAGCGACCCACCAACGCGATGGTTTCGTCGGCCATGGCAGCCGTCTCCTCGGGAAAGCCGATCATGCAAAAGGCCCGGGTTTGAATGCCCAACTCCCGGCAATCGTCGAATACGTCCTGCGTGTGGTCCAGGTTGTTCAACTTGTTGCCGCAGTGCAGCTCTTGAATCTTGGCGTTGCCCGATTCGATCCCCAGGGAGATGTGCTTGCAACCGGCTTTCGCCATGACCTCCAGGGTCGCACGGTCCAGGGCCTTCACCGCCGTCTCGCACTGCCAGATCAAGTCCGTGTAACCGCGCTCGATGATGCCCGCGCAAATGGCCTGCACACGGTCCTTGCGCGTGGAGAAGATCGGGTCCCGGAACACGATGTGCCGCAATCCGTGATTTTGATAAAGATCGTCGATCTCCTTCAAAACATGCTCCGGCGAACGGAAGCGGAATCGCAATCCCTGGGCCAAGGTGTACCCACAGAACGTGCAGTTGAAGGGGCACCCACGGGAGGACTTCACCGTGGTGACCGATCCCGAAAAACCCGGGAAGTGGTAAAGGCTGTTGTCCAAAAGGTGGCGCGCGGGAATCGGTAGCTCATCCAGGTTGTTGATCTTGGGACGGTCATCCTCATGGCGCACGGTTCCGTCGGATGCCAACCAGGACAAACCCAGCTGGCCTTCAAAATCTCCGCCACGGCCCACCGCCGTCACCAGGGCCAATGCACTGCCCTCAGGCTCACCTCGCACCAACACATCCACACCGCCCTGGGCGAAGATGTCATCGGGCGCATACGTCACCTGGCTTCCGAGCAGGGCCACACACTCCGGCCCATTGCCACGCACCTGGCGAGCGAGGGCCAAGTCCGACTCAAGCGAGGTACTCGAGGTATCCAGAATCACCACCTGGGCCTGGCTATCCAAGATGCGCTTGCGCGCGGCCTCCGCATCCAAATCCAATGCGTCCGCATCCAGGATCTGAACCGTGTGCCCGTCCTCCTCAAGCACGCCGGCCACGTGGGCCAACTCGATGGGCGGGTACAGGAGCTCGCGCCCAACGGCCATGCCGAAGCCCCCCATCAAGCCGCGGCTGACGCGGAATTCGGGCGGACTGGGCGGATTGACTAGCAGGACGGAAACCATGGGAAGAAAGGATAGCCGCCTAGGGCACCAAAAGAGCCACCCAAGTCGACTCCGAACACCATTCCGGCCCGCAAACGGGCCCAATCCCCCCCCTGGAGCGTCCCAGGGATGGAAACCTCTCATAATAGGGCCGAAACCTTCCATAAACCGTATTGACAGCCCCCCGATACCCCCCTGTAATGGGTTTCCCCACTGGGCGCTGCGCCTTCCCCACCCTCCCTTTGGCTCAACTTCGGCCCTCCTCACGGAGCCCCGTAACCGAGCCTTGGCCAGCGCCCCAAATTCGTCTCTGACGAAACCCCTTCGGAAGGCTCTCTAGCGTCCCCCCGCCAGAGAGCCTTCCCCTTATCCCGGATGAATCATAAGGATTCACGCCAGCCGCCCTGGCCGATTGGGGCGCCTGACGCAAATCCCCATGATTCATCCGGTCTTACACCTCCGCAGCGGCCGCTGCGGTATCCTGTTCCCCCGGACGCACACTCCCTTGGCGTCCCGAACACTATGAAGCACCCCCTTAAGGTATGCGTATTCGGCGGCGATGGAATCGGCCCCGAGGTCACGGATCAAGCCGTGCGAGTTTTGGAAGCGGTCTGCGAGCGCTTTAACATCCCCCTGGAAGCCACCAGCTATCCGTTCGGCTCCAACAGTTTCCGCGAGACCGGTGTGGCCTTCCCCGAGGCCAGCCGCGCCGCGGCCGCTGAAGCCGATGCCGTGCTGATGGGCTCCGTGGGCGACCCGGCCTTCGACCATCTGCCGCCCATGGAGCGCCCCCAGCGCTGCCTGCTCGACCTGCGTCAACTGCTCGACGCCTGGGCCAACCTGCGTCCAGCTCGCATGAGCGGCGGCCTGCTCGATTGCTCCCCGCTCAAAGCCGATCGCGTCAAGGACCTCGATATCCTGGTCGTACGTGAACTGCTCGGCGGCCTCTACTTCGGCAAGCCCCGCACCCGTACCGGTGAGCCCGGCGACCAAACCGCCCTGGACTCCATGGTCTATCACGAATCCGAAATCGAGCGCATCGTGCGCCTCGGCTTCGAGCTCGCCCAAGGCCGCCGCAAGAAACTCTGTAGCGTTGACAAGTCCAACGTGCTCGAGTGCTCGCGCCTGTGGGAAGAGGTCGTGGCGCGCGTGGCCCCCGAATTCCCCGACGTGGAGGTCAGCCACATGTATGTGGACGCCTGCTGCACGGTGCTGGTCACCGACCCCCAGGACTTCGACGTGATCGTATCCTCGAATCTGTTCGGCGACGTGCTCTCCGACCTGACCGCCGGCCTGCTCGGCTCCCTGGGCGTCTTGCCCTCCGCATCCGTCGGAGGCCCCACCTCCCTCTTCGAACCCGTTCACGGATCCGCACCGGACCTGGCCGGCCAAGGCATCGCCAACCCCATGGCCGCCATCCTGAGCGCCGCCATGCTGCTGCGCCACACGGGAGGCCACGAAGAAGCCGCCCTCGCCATCGAAGCCGCCGTCGACTCTGCCCTGGCCCAAGGCCTGCGCACCAAGGACCTCTTGCCCCGCGGCGAACGCGACAATGCCTGCGGCACCAAGGAATTCACCGACGCCGTCCTAGCCGCCCTCCAGGCCCACGTCTAAGCGCAAACGCTTCCAACAACACCGCGGGGCGGCACGACGAAAGTCGTGCCGCCCCGCACTTCATTCATCCCGTGTGTCCCACCACAGTTCCGGCCTATTGCAAGGGATCGACGCACAGCTTCCCGGGTAGGGCGCCATGTCGCGTCTCGCCGCAAACAACCATGGACCGGTGAAACTTCCGGCGACCGCTTTTGCAGTCGGCTCCACTCCAGCCTCCACACCTCTCGCGATTGAGGAACCGTTCCCCTGACTTGACTAGGGCACCAGAACTGGGGCGAGCACAACCCGGAAGCCGATGATGCTATGGTCCGTGAGGGGGGGTGTGCCGATTCGACTCGCGGACCGGCAAGTAAAGGATGGGCCGCCAAAGCAGCCCCCCCGGATGACTCGCTCCGCGCCACCGGTCACTAACGGATCCGTAACCGCGCCCGAATAGTAGTTCGCATACGAATCCAAGCACCACTCAAATACATTCCCGTGCATGTCATACAGACCGAAGCCGTTTGGGGCGTAACGTCCCACGTTTACCGTAGAGCCCGCGTTACAAAATGTCTGACTGTGGTTACTCCGATCGATCCTCGCATCCCCGCAATATAGAGCAGCACCGGTATTAAACTCCGTCGGCATCCCTGCCCGGCAGGCATACTCCCATTCCGCCTCGGTAGGTAACCTGTACTCATACCCGGTGGGAACTTTGCCCAAGGCAGCTTCCCGCGCAGTCAAGGCCGCGCAGTAAGCCCTTGCGCCTTGCCATGTAACTTCCTCCACTGGCCTGTCGGATCCGAGAAAACTGGAGTGGTTCCACCCCATCAAGGCTTGAAACTCAACCTGAGTGACCTCGTACTTGCCCATCCAAAACGGCTGGCTGATTGTCACGCTGTGAACGGGTTCAGTATTTGCGTTCCCGTAATACGGGGCTCCACTTGCAGCACTGGATCCCATTTCAAAAGTGCCGGGAGGAATCGGAACCATGCCCGCAGCAACCTGACGAGGACCAAAAGTCACAGACAAGCCTGTGGAAAAATTTGATGTGCCATTGCCCGCAGGGGTGTCCCGGTACCACAGCTGAAAGTTCCAGGTGTCCCCGCCCATAATGGTCACGGGCACCGAACCGGGAACGGTGAGCGGCACATCAAAACCAGAGCCGACCGTCGAGTTCCCGGCAATATTCTGCAGCACGCCCGCGTTGTCGAATTGACCCAGTGAGTTCCACTGGGTGCCTGCCACGTTGTACCGGTAAATGCGCGAGGTCGCAGTCCCCACCAAGCACAACAGCCCGTTGCTGAACGGCACCCCCGCAGTCACCTCGGGACCGGCCAACAGGAAGCCAAATTCGGAGGGTACACCCGCGCTAACCTCCAAGTGGAGATTTAGGCGACTCAGCGTCGAGAAGGATCCCGACAGGACTGCAGGCGCACCACTGGAGTTCGCGGTCACAGCGCAAAACGTAGTGCCAGTCTGAGCCCAAGCTCCACACGACAATGCAACCGCACACAACACTCTATTGAACCTGACCCAATGCATGAGATTGCCTCTTGCTCGTTGAGAGCAATCAAAACTATGCCTTCACCGCCCAAAATGGGCGAAGCAAGGAACCACACCAACCACCCGGTCAGGATAGCACAAATGAAGATTGGGGCTGGGTCACCCTGGAACCACTGAAGTTGTCCGGTCTTGGAACCCGCAGGCATGCGATGCCGCCCACGCAAACAACGATTGAAACACTCTGGTCCCGATTCCCCAGAGACCCTGGCACTACTTTTCGCTAGCCCGCTAGGGCACTAGAATTCCGGCCAACACGATCCGAAACCCGATATCCGGGCCCGTGCCAGTGGACCCGACGGAACGGCGCCATGCCGACCGGCTACCACCAGATGAGTGGACCCAACCGCCCCACGGGTGACCCGGCCAGAGTGGGCGCTGAAAAACGGGTCTGTCACCGCGCCCGAGGTATAGTCCAAGAAGGAGTCCAGGCACCACTCGTGCACATTGCCGTGCATATCGTGCAAGCCAAAGGCGTTGGGCACATTAGAGCCCACATCCGTGGTTGAGTTCGAATTGCAAATGCTGCCTGAGTGGTGACTAAAGTTAAAGCGAGCGTCTGCGCAATAGATCTCCGCCCCCACGCTGAACTCGGTCGTTGTCCCCGCACGGCAGGCATATTCCCATTCCGCTTCGGTGGGCAATCTGTACTCCATCCCCGTCGGCACTTTCCCGAGTGCCATTTCCTGGGCGGTCAACGCAGCGCAATAGGCTCGAGCATCATTCCATGAAACCTGTTCCACCGGCAGATTCACTCCGGAGAATGCGGACGGGGTCACGCCCATGATGGCCAGGTATTCCTCCTGAGTGACCTCGCGCGACCCCATCCAAAAATCCTTCGCAATGGTCACACTGCGCACGGGCTGGGTGTTTGCGCTTCCATAATAAGGAGGCCCTGCTGGTGCAATGGACACCATTTCAAAGGAACCGGAAGGGATCTGCACCATGCCTGCTATCGGCTGCGCCGGACCAAGGGTCACCGCTAGCCCCGTTGAGACATTCGAGCTTCCAGGTCCGACCGGGGTGTCGCGATACCACAGCTGGAAGTTCCAAGTATCGCCCGCCATGATCGTAACCGGAAGCGTGTGGGACACGGTGCTCGGCACGTCAAAGCCGGTCCCCGTGGCCGAAGTACCCGACTGATTCTGCAGCACGCCCGCGCCGTCAAACTGCCCGAGGGAATTCCACCCTGTCCCCGCCACGTTGTAGCGATGGACCGTCGCTATTGGAGCCCCGACCAAGCACATACGTCCATTGCTGTTGGGCACCCCCGGGGTCGCGACTGGATCTACGAGGATGTAACCGATTTCGGAGGGCACCCCTTGGGTGACCTCCAGGCGCAAGTCCACCCGATCCTACGTGGCAAAGGAGCCCGTCAAGGCTGCGGCGGCACCACTTGAGTTTGACTCGCACCGCAAAATGTCGTTCCACTTTGCGCCCAGGCACCACCCATCAATATCCACACAACCCCCACCGCAATCCCACTGCTCCGAAACATGCAAACCCCATGGCTCCACCGAGCCATGTTAGAAACAGGCACCAAGGTTCCCCGAGGGCCCACAAGAGCCCTAGCACTCAAACCCAGTACACCACGGACGCAGTATTCCAGGAGAATTGAATCTCAACCTGGCTTGAGAACCCTACCCCCAAGACATTCGAGCCCGGGGAAGCCTGCCCCCATTTCCAATGGCAGGTGACACAATCGGTTCCTGACAGTTCTGCTAGCTCCCCCGAGCCCAGCAATTGGTGGTTGCACGCTCCGTCCCAACGGGTTGGGATAGACGGGCTATCCAGCGTTTGATGCGCCGGAATCATCGACCCAAAGCGGAGTGGCCCTATGAAGTGGCGTGGCAGAAGACAAAGTGACAACGTGGTGGACACCCGTAGAAGCCCCGGCCGAAAGGCGGCGGTGGGCGGTGGACTGTTGGTCATCGTGATCGGTCTAGTAGCCGCGCTCCTGGGCAAGGATCCAACCGAAGTCCTCAACCTGGTCAATGAATTCCAGGGGGCAGGCGGGCAGGAACGAGTCGCAGGCCCAGGCCCGCGGGATCCGCAGCAGGATGCTCTGGCTGAATTCGCCGCCGTGGTTTTGGCCGACACGGAGGACGTGTGGCACGACCTCCTGGATTCCCGCCAGCAGCGCTACCAAGAACCCGGCATGCGCATTTTCACCGACTCGGTGGAGACGGGCGGCTGCGGACATCAAAGCTCGGCCGTGGGCCCCTTCTACTGCCCTGGCGATAACAAAATCTATCTAGAACTCGGCTTCTTCAACCTGCTCGAAAAGCGCATGGGTGCGGGCGGCGATTTTGCCCGGGCCTATGTGATCGCCCACGAAGTCGGCCATCACATCCAAAACCTGACGGGCTACAGCACCCAGGTCCACGAGAAACAGAAGGGCCTCAGCGAGGCCAAGGCCAACGCTCTTTCGGTGCGTCTCGAGTTGCAAGCAGACTTCCTGGCAGGGGTCTGGGCCCACTACGCCAACAAGAAAGGACTGCTCGAGGCAGGAGACCTGGAGGAAGCTCTCAACGCGGCCAGCCAAATCGGTGACGACGTGCTGCAGCGCAAGGCCACCGGCCGCGTGGGCCGCAGCGAATCCTTCACCCACGGCACCGGTGCCCAGCGGGTGCGCTGGTTCCGAAAGGGATTTGAAACGGGGGATGTGAATCTCATG
>JARGOW010000133.1:7315-8439 GCA_029212955.1 Planctomycetota bacterium
TCGCCGACAAGGATCTGTAGACAAACGCGCGGGCGGCACTGCGAAAGCAGCTCCCGCCCCACGCCCAGCGAGCCTCCAGAAGCCGGGACCCAAAAGTCCCCAGTCCATTCACTCGAACAGCACCGACAAACCGTTGCTGAAGTTCGAAGTGCTCGCGGGATCCATGTCCCGGTACCAACATTGGAAGTGCCAGGTCTCCCCCGCCATGGCTGGCACGGGTCCAGACGTGGTCGGCATGTCCTGCAGGTCAATGGCCACATCAAAGGAGCCCATAGACCCGGAGAAACCGATCTCATTAAAGCGGTTGTGCCGTCCTAAGCCCGACGGACCGCCGACGCACAGGTTGCCCTGCGAACCACCGGGCCGGAGCACGAAAGAGCGTCCCATCGAGTTGAGAAAGTATCCAAACTGATTGGGCGGCAAATCGATCGCATGCAAGGTGAAGTCATTGTCCGAGGCCGCCAAGGAACCACTCATCGAGATGGAGCTCGATAAACCGGTTGAATTGCCCTGCGCGACACCGCAGAAATTCGAAACCGAAGCTTCAAGGTCAAAAATATAGGCGGCTCCGGCTCCGAAAATCGCGTTGATACTGCCGTCCCCATTGACGCCGGTCCCATCGCTGAATTCATCCCAAGCACCCACGACGGCCATATCTCCATCCAAAGCCAACGCAGAACCAAACCGATCCTGATAGTCCGAGTTAGACGATTTGATATATGCGGTTTGATCCCACCCCCCTACGGTGCTTTCGAACAGGAACGCCGCTCCAGACGACAGCAGTCCAAGGTGGCTCGGGTCTGCATCTATACCCACATCAAGTCCTCTTTCCCCCGACGCTCCCACGAGGACCCGTCCATTCGCAACCGCGACCGAGTTCCCGAAGAGCCAAGTAAAATGGGTATTGCTTGCTTTGAGGTAGGCCTCCTGGGACCAGACCCCGCCTGTGCGGGTTAGCACGTAGGCCGCCCCTGCGGCATGAATTCCGTCGTTTGATTCATCCCCATTCACGCCGACCGCGCCGCTCTTCTCCTGGGGAGCCCCCACGGCAGACAAATCTCCCGATAGGGCCACCGAGTGACCAAATCGATCCTGCTGACCAACGGTCGAAGCCTTCAGATAGG
>JARGOW010000134.1 GCA_029212955.1 Planctomycetota bacterium
TGAGTTCGGCGTGGGTCGCTCGCCCATCACCAAACAGCTCTCCACCATTGCGGAAAGCGATGTATCCATACAAGGCCAGTAGCCAACCAGGCCCCACTCCCACACAGGGGAGAATCACCGAGGCAAATCCGACCTTTCGGGACAGATCCGTGCGCTTTGAGATGATCGAACCGGAAACCATCGCGAGGACCCCGATACCGGCCAAAGACACCGATTCCCATGTCCCAACAGCTGGCAGCAAACCGGTGAACGGGGCCGAGCCAATCAAGGCCCCGGAAATCGCCAAAACGACGGAGTAGGCCCGGATATTGCTCGATTTCCCGACCAAGTCTTTTAGGTCAGCCACTGACCGTCCCTCCATCGGTAGTCGAGGCTGTGTGATCGTAAGGTCGGAATTAGGATGAGTTGCGTCGAAGTTCATGGTTCAAGGGGAAACGTTCCTGGGTACCCAAGAATCGTCCCGTCCAAAACCGAAACTTGACCCAACCCCCCATCCCGACCGGCACCCGGATTCTTGGTCCAAACTGGGGCAAGAACCCTCCCTGGCCCGACCCAATGGTGAGCCTCTACCTTGATGAGGCAGCACAAGTGCCGCGCCACATCTTGACCCCAGCGCTCAAAGTACCCGGCGCCGCGCGACGAGTTGAGGGTATGATGCCGCTATGACCACCAAAATTGCAGTGATCGGCCTGGGACTTATGGGACAAAGGATGCTCTCCGCGTTGGGCCGCCAGGATGAGTTTGAATGCATGCTGATTTGGGATTTGGATCCTGATCAGACGCAGAAAATGGCTGCGGAGCTTGGCATTGCCGCGGCGGGTTCCTGGCAGGAGATTCTGGATGACGATTCAATCCAGGCTCTGTACATCGCGACGCCGCCGGCTAGCCATGGGCCCTATTCACGAGCGGCTTTGTCCGCGGGCAAGCCCGTGTTTGTGGAGAAGCCGTTGACCGTGGATCTGCAGGACGGCGAGGACCTGGTGCGCGCGGCCGAGGAATCCGACCTGCCCGTTGTGGTCAACTTTCCCTTTGCGACCCTGCCCGGGTTGAAACGTATCCAGCGCGAAGTCGCGTGCGGCGAAGCTGGAGCCCTGTTGCGCGCCGATATCCAATTGCACTTTTCCCAGTGGCCGCGCACCTGGCACAACGCGGGGCCCTGGCTCAGTGGCCCCAAGGAGGGTGGCTTCCTGCGCGAGGTCTTTTCACACTTCGCCTACCTGACCCACCGCCTGCTCGGTCCGCCAAAACTGCAAGCAGGGTCCCTGGGACGGAATCACCACGGCACCGAAGAATGGGCCATGGCCCACCTGCAGGCAGGAGGCACGCCCGTCTTCCTGACCGGCGGTGCGGGAGGGGCCGCACCGGACTTCAACCGTTGGACTCTCTACTGCGAAAACAAGAGCTACCGGGTGGAGGACTGGTCCAAAGTCCAAGTCTCCGACGGCACGACATGGACCGACCTCCAACCCGACCCGGGCGAAAGCCACGGTCTCGAAAACCAACTCACCGAATGGTCCAAGGCCCTACGCGGCGAAGAACACGCGCTCGCCACCGCCCTCGATGGCTGCCAGGTCATGCGTTGCGTGGAGGCCCTGCTGAACGTTTGATGCTCGAAGTTGGGGCGGCCTGCGTGGCACCGGTGGCTCAAATCCACGCTCTCGGGGTCCTTGTTCAATCTAGCGAATCACCCAATTGCGCAGGTTCGCATCCGGGCGGCCGCCGATACGGCTTTGGCCCAAGCCCGCACTTCACACCTTGCGTACTGGAACCCGGGGTCTCTTAGCAATCCGTGCCCAGGGATTGGTAGATGCCTAAAACCGCTTTTTGGGGGTCGATGAGGACGGCGATTTTGCCGTGTGTACCGATGGTGGCCGGGGGGACGCAGATGGTTCCGCCCAGTTCTTTGACCTTGGCGGCTGTGGCTTCCACGTCTTCGACACACACATAAGGGAGCCAGTTGTCGGGGACTTCGGGATTGTCCATTTGCATGATTCCGCCTTGGGCCTGGTCCGGGGAAGCTCCGGGGGGCATGAGCATGCAGTATTGGGTGCCGCCGAATTCGGCTTCCATCAGTTCCCAGCCGACAACTTTGGTGTAGAAGTCCTTGGCCGCGGTTTCGTCTTGGGTGAGCAATTCGACCCAGCAGAATTTGCCGGCGGTGCCGCCGTGGCCCCAGCTTGAGCGCTCGGGGTCGGCCACTTGGAACGGGGAGAGCACGGCGCCGCCCGGGTCGGCGATGGCGCCAATCTTACCCGTATGGGGAATGTCCATGACCGGCATGAGCGACTTGCCCCCGGCTTTTTCCGCGCGCTTCACATAGGCCTCGATATCGCTGGTTCCCAGGTACACGTGCCAGTGGGGATAGCTGCCAGGCCCACCATGTGGCGCCATGTACCCAGCCACGGTTTCGCCACCATGATAGAAATGCACATAGGTGTCACACTCCTCGGGTTTGGTGGACCACCCGAACAGGGGTCCATAAAACTCGTTGGCGGCGACCAGGTCGGGCACGTGCAGTTCATTCCAAATGATTTTGTGATCGAGGCTCATAGCGAAGCAGGATAGCACCAAGCTGGTTTCGGTTGGCGCATTTCGAGGCCACCCGGGTCAGGTTCCCCGGTCAAGACGCTGTTTTTGGCCTCCCAAAGGGGCATTCCCCCCATGCTCTGGTAGGTTTTGGTTGTCATGAACAAAGCCCAAAAGAAAGCCCTGAAGGACAAGAAGAGAAAGGAAGCCAAGCGCAAGGAGCAGGCCGCGCCCAAGCTGGTCCGGCACCGCGAACCCCTAAAGAATTACTTGGACCGTTCCTACCAGGCTCTCTCAACGGGGCACCCGGAGAAGGCCGAGAAGATCATCCGGGCCGGCATCAAGGATCACCCCCACGATTCGCGCCTGCACGCCAACCTGGTCAACGCCTTGGAGCAACAGCACCGCAGTCAAGACGCCTTGGATGCAGCCCGTTTGGCCGTCAAGCTCAACGATCGTTTCCCGGACAACCACAACAACCTGGGCGCTTTGCTCAAATTCCAAGGCCAACTGGATGAAGCGCGGGCCTGCTTCGAGAAAGTGGTGGAATTGGATCCTGGGCACGGCGAGGCCTGGCGCAACTTGGTAGCCACAAAACACTTTGAAAGCGCCGACGATCCCCACATTTTGACCATGACCCAACAGGTCGAAAACCCCTCCGTCCAACGGCCGCTCAATCCTTCCCTGTACTTTGCGTTGGCCAAGGCCCTTGAAGATGTGGGCGAATATGACAAGGCCTTCGAGCTCTATCACAAGGGCAATCGCAAAGTCCGCAAAGGCCTGCGCTATGACAAGGAATCCTTGGAAAAGGTCGTCGACGCGATCATAGAGGTTCAAGGCGCAGAATTCTTCGCGGCCGGTCCCTTACCCAACGCCACAAAGGCCTCGCCCATCTTGATCGTGGGCATGCCCCGCTCCGGATCCTCGCTCATCGAACAAATCCTCGCCAGCCACCCCGATGTGTTTGGTGCGGGCGAAACGCCGATTCTAGGCAAAACAATGGGCGTCATCGGGGGCAGCACCATCGCCCGCGTACAGTCCGTTCCCAAGCAATCCGATGAGGCCCTCGTCAAGCTGGGCGAGCTCTACACGGAACGGCTCCAGGACTTGTCCCCCAACGCGAAGCGCATCGCCGATAAGTTCCTACTCAACCTCACTCACCTGGGTTTCCTCTATCGGGCCGTCCCCAACGCGCGAATCATTCATTCAACCCGCGATGCCATGGACACCGCCCTGGCATGCTTCAAGGTGCGTTTCACTTCCTCGCTGAATTTCGCATACGACTTGGAGGAGCTCGCACACTTCCACAACCAGATGCAGCGCATCATGGCCCACTGGCGCCAGTTCATGCCCGATTCGATTCTGACCATGCCCTACGAGGGCCTTGTGGAGAACCAGGAGGCCGAATCCCGTCGCTTGCTCGAGTTCTGTGGGTTGGAATGGAACGACGCCGTCTTGAACTTCCATGAAACGAATCGACAAGTTCGATCGGCCAGCTCGACGCAAGTCCGCAAGCCCATGTACAAGGGCGCCGTGTCCCGCTGGAAGAAGTACGCCAAGCACCTGGATCCCCTGCGCAAGGCCCTGGGCGACTACGCCCCCTCCGAGTCCGAGTAGACCGCAAGGATCCGAACATGGGCCGGGACCACTTCCCCGGGGCTTTGCCGTGGAAGTGGTCCCGGCCCTTTGCATTTGTACCGAGAATTGGAGTGGGAACAAATTTCCCCTTTCCTGCCTTTCGTGAGCCACCCTCGGTCAAAAGGGTCCATCTTGAGGCCTTCATATAGGAATTCCCATATACAACTCACCCGATAGGAAGTTGCATCCGAAGAAAGGGAGACGCTCCGGGGGCTTTCGACCCCCCCCCCCGAGTGCCCCTTACCATGCATCTTCAAAAGAACTACCACCGCACCTCTCTCAAGCATTCCAACAAGGCTGGTATGAGCATGGTTGAGGTGATGATCGCAGCCGGTATCGCAACCGTGCTCCTCATGGCCACGGCGGCCACGTTCTTCGGCAATATGAAAGCCGTTGGCACCGCCAAGACCATTACCAGTGGCAGCATCTTCCTTGAGTCGGTGCAGGAGAACATCTCCGCCCAGCCCTACGCGAACCTGCTCGCGCTCAATGGCAACTCCATTTTCGACAATGGAGTCCAAGACGGAAGCGCCTACCGCGTCGATGTCACCACCTTCCAGGCCGGAGTCGGCCTGATTCAAATCCGGGTGGCGCTCATGGACCTGCAGAACAACCGGGAACTCGGGCGGCTGGTCACAGTAAGGAGCGACGCATGAAACGTGCTCGCACACTTGCCCCCACCGGGGGATTCACCCTGCTTGAAGTCATCCTCGCCATCGGCGTGTTCAGCGTCATTGGTGTGGGACTCACCCAGGGCGTGAAAATCGCAGAAACCACCCAAGTTTCCGTATCCAGTGAGAGTGGCCACAACCGCTCAATGCGGGACAGCGTCTCGTTGCTTCGCGATGAATTGAAAACGTGCCAGGACAGTTCGATCGACATTGAATTGAGGTCCAACGGCAATCACCAGCTGACCTTCATGGTCCCCGTCGAATCGGGTCTGGGAACCGGATGGGGTGTGTACGACCGAAAACTGGGCAACACCACCGACGACTGGAATCGGGTCGGTTGGGAGTTGCGCTATCAGGTCAAGGAAAATCAACAGGGCATCCCGTGCCTTGTTCGACAAGTCATCGATGGAGGAGGAACTCTCCAGCGAGAGACCGAGATCGTCAGCCATGTGCTGGCATACGGTCAGCAAGAAGGCCCTGGATTTTCGGTGACCGCCACCGGAGATGTTTGGGAAGTCACTATCAGAACGAAGACAGGGGAAGGTCAAGCCGCGCGGACGGAGACCTTCCAAATTCAAACTCGCAACTAACCGCACATGAACATACCTATAAACAAATGGGGTCCACCGGACCGCCAGCCTTCCAAGAAAGGTAGTGCCCTCGTATCGACTTTGGTCGTATTCGTGGGCATATCCAGCATGATCTATGCGACCACGGCCCTATCCTCAATCGAGGTCAAGGAATCCCGTCAAGGCATTCAGAAATTGCAAACCGATTCCATCGCCCAAGCCGGCGTGGAAATGGGCAAGGTCCGACTCCAGGAAACGATTCGAAAGACGTCGATTTTGAACCCTATCGAAGGCGTGGCGGAGCTATTCAACGGCCCTGACGCGCTCGATGTATTCCGGGGCGAACCCCTGGTCGACAATGGCGCCACCGTAGGCTCCTATTCGGTCTCCATGCGCTTGCTCGAGGAAACGAATACCAGCGTTACGGTTCAGATCTTCTCAACAGGGTACCTGGGCGATGCGCCTGCAGACTTGAACGCGGGTGCACCGGTGGAAGCTTCCTCTTCCTTGGCGGTCACCGTGCGCTACGAACTGGAAAGCAGCGAAGTCTTTGACTACGCCTACTTCATCAACAATTGGGGCTGGCTATACGGCCACACCATCTACTGCAACGGAAACGCGCGTAGCAACGGCCAGTTTGACTCGGGCGGCTACAAGCCGACCATGACCGGACAACCCACATACGACTCCGCCGAATTCGACGGAAGCGTAGCTTCGCTCGGTGGATACCGGGATGACAACGGGGACGGACTTGAGGACGGCGATGATGGCGGAGTCTTCTCCGGCTGGGATATCGTCAACGTACAAAACGTGCGTGGAAACGGCGGCAACGCTGAAAACCAACACGACTTCCAAGAACAGGTTCCCATGCCGAATCTGAGCGACCTCTCCCTCTACGAGGATGCGGCAACCGATCAAGGCGGCAGCATTTCCGTGGGTGGTTCCATGGTGGTCGATGGAGTCCTGGGTGACGATTCGGGCGAGAAGTCCAATCTCTACCTGGTTGGAACGCCGGCCAACCCCATCGTACTGGACGGCCCTGTGGTCATCCGTGGCGATGTGATCATCAGCGGCACCGTCACCGGTCAGGGAGCGATCTACAACAGCGGCAACATCTATGTTCCCGACAGTTTGAACTACCTGAACGGTCCGAACTCGGTGCGCCCCGCGGACAACACCCAGGCCTCCACCGAGGCTTGGCTCGCCGACAACTGGGACAAGGACTTCTTGGGCCTATTCTCCGCGGAGAACGTGGTCGTCGGTGATTACACCAACAACAGCTGGCGCCACTATGTGGGCGGCTGGATGGCCTCGAACATGAACAGCTCCATCGAGGACGCTGGCGAGGACGGAATCCCGAACACGTACGCGGGACGCGATGGAATCATGGGCACCGCCGATGACGACATCCTCGAAGGCGACGGCATCTTCACCGTCGAGCACTACTCCGAAGCGGACGCCGCCCTGGGAATCATTCCCGACGGCTTTGCCGTCGGCGACATCATTCCTGGCTCCGGCGAGGACATCGATGGCGACGGCAAGTTCGACGGACAGTCGAGCTTGAACGATCTCGACATGCAAGATTCCATGACGGCCTCCAAGTGGGAAGGCAACATGCCTGCAGCCGGAATTGGTAGCTACTCCAGCATCGCCAGCCTTTATGCAAACAACCTGGACGCCACCTTCTACACGAACCATAGCTTCTGCTATTTCGTGCTCGGTGGGCAACCCGCACGCATCAACGGGTCCATGGTGGCACGCAACGAAAACATCGTTTACGGCACGCCTAGCATCGAGATGAACTACGACTCTCGCTTGCTGGGTGGGTCGTCTGGGGCCGCCGGCACCATGCTGCCCACCACGGTCGCTCCGTTGGAAGTCATCCAATGGCGTCGCCTGGACGAGGACCCTCTCTTCCACATGGAAGAGATCGCGCAGTCTGGCACGGGCGAGGTGACCCCTTGAGGAAGCACCTACTCGTTCTGCTAGCCTGTGGTCTCATGGGCCAAGTGACCGCACAGAGCCGAGGGGAATTGTCGAAAATCGGCAAGACCGACCGGGTGCAATTGCATCCGGGTGAAGCATTGAAAATCCGGGGCATAGCACAGGGGGCCAATGACTTCCTGGCTAGCACCCCAGCCCTGCGTAGTGAACCCACGGCGGTCGAATTGGTGGCCGCCGAGGAAGCCCATGCGCGACGCATCGCGATGTATACGAAGGGAGAGCGTTTTAGCTCCGCCCCCAGTCAAGGCCAAAGGATGATTGCCAGCGATCCTGGATCCCCGATCGGCTCCTTCGAGTCAGCGGATCCAGATTCCAAAGCGCCTCCCATCGAAGAGGATCCGGACGGATCCAACAAATACTTGCTGCCAGGGGTCATCCTCGGGTTGGTCCTCTATACGGCCCGCAAGCTAACCAGCTGATCCTCCAGGTCAACCTGCCACGGGCGGCCCCTTCACCGGGGCCGCCCTTTTTTTGTCCCTGCTAGCTTTCCTGCGTTGGGGAACCCCTAAGTTCAAACCTTCTCTTACCATGGTAGATCCAAGCGGCAGGCTCCCTTTTGAGTCGGCCGGTTCTCCCCAATCAAATTACAACTCACCATGCTTAAAACGACTCTTCTTCTATCAACAGCATTGACACTAGGTTCTGTTGCCTCAGCACAAACCTCGGACGCTTCCAGCCTGCTCCCGATTCAATCCGCTGCACGCCACGGGGGTACCTTTCATGTGGTAACCGGAACCTGGACCCGAACCACCAGCCAACCGGTGCAACGGGGCGTCAACGACGTGGTCTACAACAATACGTCCAACGTGGACTTCTTCACTTCAGGAGGTATTGGCCTGCAGACAAACTCCTTCCAGTTCGTGGATGAAGGGCGCATCCCGTCTACGGGTTCCGCTGGAACCGCCAACCGGGACAACTACAATCTCAATCAAATCACGATCGGATACTGCATCAACAACAACACCGCTTCTGCAATCGATGTAGAGATTTCGATCTACGGTAGCTACATTCCATGCACCGACC
>JARGOW010000135.1 GCA_029212955.1 Planctomycetota bacterium
GGACCCTGTGATGGCCGGTTATGAATGTACGGTCCGGGCGGGCTCGATCGCCTTGCAAGCGGAGGGAACTCCGTGTGAGTTCAGGCGCGTGGAATTGACCCCCTTGGCGGTGCGTTAGGGTTGTAGCCGAGTACTTTGGAAGTGGTGGCAATTAGGACCGGCTGGGTCCATTGACGCGGGTTGGTTGCCGGTGGGTCGTGGACGGTTTTCATGTCCTGTCCACTTGGGCGTGGGGGATTCACACTAAAGGGCAGCCTCGGTGCCAAGCCCCAGGGCCCTGCGCCAAAGCATGATCGGGCCCCCAGGGCATGAGGTATGGGCGCAGAGAATGTGCAAGACAGCGTGCCCCAGGCTGGGGAACACATCCCGGTAGCGCACGTCGGGCAGGGGACCCGCCAGGGTCTGCGGGTCCAGGCTACGAAGCCGGGCTTGCACACGTTCTTGGGCGGAATCGAAGGCCGCAATCAACTCCGCGCCCAGGGGATATGCATGGGGGTCGGGTACTGGCATGGATCCCGTACCGAAGGTGTCCTTCCAGGTTTCGGGCAGCCAAGGATCCATCCCGAGCTCACCGCCTATGGCCTGTGCGCTGTGTACGAGGTGTCCCAGGGTCCAGGCCGGGTGATTGGGAGCTCCGGTAGGTTGGGCGACCCATTGCCCATTGGGGAGGTCTGAAACGGAACGTCGAATCAGGTCCAAGGTGGCCGCGTAGCTCGCGATGATTTCATCGATCATAGGGATCCTCTAGCAAGAGTTCTCCGGGTTGGTGCATTGGGTGAATCGGAGCCTGGGACCGGAGTGGAGCGAAGCAGCGGCCGCTTACAAGTCAGCGGCCCATACCAATTTAGGGCTTGCTGAGCGGAAACACGATGCGCGCGGACGACGCCTTGGCAGGAACGGTCACGTTCCCTGTCGTGTGGGTGGAATACCCCGGCGCGCTGACTTCAACTCTCAGAGCCGTGTTGGCGTCCAAGGCTTCTGTGCCCGTGTCCCAGTGGCCTTCCATGTGGGTGAAGGACATTCCCGGGGCTGTCCAGCCCGAAGCGACCGGCGCCATTTCGAATTGTCCGGGACCGGGTACGCCGGGCAAGAGTTTGATGATGAAGGACTCGATTGGCTTGCCGGTCAGGCTGTCGACCACTTGGCCTTGCAAGTGACCCGCGCGCCTGGGGTACAGCAGGGTTTCCTGGCCGGCGTAGATCTCTTGCTTGAGATTCGCGTAGCCGTCGGAGAAAACCTGCAAGGAGAGCGTGTCGCACCTGACGTTTGGGAATGAGAAGCGTCCATCGCGATCGGTGCTGGCACCACCGGTGGAGTAGCTTTCGCTGGGGTCTTCGATGGGGCCAGCGGTTTGGGGGTAGAGCAAAACACCGGGCATGGGCTCTCCGGACTCGTTCAAGACTTGGCCCTCGAAGGAGAAGCCCGTATCCAAAGTCAGGAGAACATCGTGGATGTCGGCTATGGGGGAGGGGACTTCGACCTTGGCGTAGTCCAGGGCGAAGCCTTTTCGACGGGCCCAGATTGAGTGTTTGCCGGGCTTGAGGGGGCTGAGGGTGAAGGCGCCGCTCTCGTCCGTATACATACCGGTGGTTCCCTCGGGTCTGGGGTGAACTCCGAAGCTCACCCATGCGTCTGCGATGGGCGCACCTTGGGCCGAGACCACGCGGCCGGACACGCTTGCACCAGGTGCCAATTCGATTTGGATCTCCTCGGCCGAGCTCCAACCCGGCTTCGGCCGCCGGATGGTGATGGAACCGGGAACATAGCCTTCCTTTGAAGCACTGACGGGAATGCGGCGGGCATCGCGGTCCAGGTCGACCAGAACGAAGCGTCCCTCCCCATCGCTGGTGGTGGCTGTTTGTTCCTCCGGGTACGAGGCCACACGGGCCCCCGGAATCGGCGTCCCTTGTACATCCCGCACGGAACCGAGCAAGGTCATGCCTTTCTGGAGCACGACATTAGGGGCCGGATTCTCGCCTTTCTTGAGGGACCCGACGGCGAAGGTCCCGGGTCCGTAGCCGGTCGCAGTCACCTGGAATCTGGCACGCCCCTGGATCACGGTGATAGGCACGCGAAAGAATCCCTGGGCGTCGCTGTGCGCTTGGTTCATGGTGCATTGGACCAGGGCGCCCGGAATGCCCAGCCCATCCCCATCGAGAACCTGGCCGGTGACAAAGCAATCCAGGGCATAGGCGTACGGTTCGAGATCCGTGGGAGGAGCATCGCCGAGCACCACGACTCGGGAATCGCCTCCGAAGCGGTGGCCTTGCAAATCGGGTTCGGCTTCGATGGTCACAGTGCGACCAGGCGCGGGGATGGACCACTCAAAAAGCCCCTGGTCATCGGTCTTCAACGTGGTGCTTTGCAAAGGGGAACCCCCCGTGCCACGCCCCGGGAATACGCGCAAATGAACTGTGCCATCGGGTAGCACCCCGGTTTTCCCCAGTCGCAAAAACCCGCCAATCGTCCAGTCGGCGAGGGGCTCTTCCAAAGTGGGGGAGACCGTGGTCGTTTCTCCAGTGGCTTGCACACCACTGCGAACCTCCGATTTTCCCACCCCAGAATCCAATCCCTGCTCCAGGCCCAACAAATCAGCCGTGGCCCTGTTCCCATTCAAATTCAAATCAGGGGACAGCTCCCCGGTGGCATTGTCCTGGGTCGACCACCAAGCCAATGCAACGAGAAGCCCAAGCGCCAATAGGATCAGGGAGCTGTTTCGTAGCTGCATAGGATCCCATGGTACACCGAGGCCACAATCGTGGTATGGCTGCCGTGGAGGGGATTACTTGAAAGTGATCCGAATGGCATCCGAGAAATTGCTCTCGCCAGTAACCGCAGGATCGGAATGGGAGTGCACGTCACGGTACCAGCATTGGAAGTACCAGGTGTCGCCCGCAAGCAACGTGGCGGAATAGGCCGGGGCGGAATTGGGGTCCGTCCAGGGGATCTCATTCAGGTCGAGGGGCAAGCTGAAGGAACCCGGCATACCGAAGTGGACTTGACCGGGCCGGTTGAAGCGGCCAATGGGACCTCCAGAAACACACAGAACGCCATCGCTTTGCATTCCGCCAGGATCCGGATAGTGCAGAACACCGTAGCCTGGCGAGCCAATGATCATTGCCATCGCGTGCGCGCCGCCGGGTAGATTTTCCACGCGCAGGACCGTGTCATTGAGGCTGGCGTCGAAACCACTTTGGCTTTCTGCGACCAAACGGGTCGGAACGCCACCAGAGTGACTGTGCCCCACGCACACGGTCTCTGAGCCGTCGAAGGTGTGGCTGAAGACATAGGCCTTGCCGGTGCCTCCGTCCAAATGTGCACCGGCGATCACATCACCGATGCCATCCCCATTGATGTCGCCGCCCGCCCGCATGGACCGACCAAAATAGCGAAAGGAAAAGGAACCTGAGATCGCATACAGGACGTCACCTGTGGCTCCGGAATACAGGCGTATGTAACCCCGGTTGTGGGCGTTGTTGAACCCGAAGCCTTGGGCGGAAACCGCAATATCTGGAACCCCATCTCCATTGACGTCCCCAGCTCCACTCACGGCCCCACCGAAATCGTCAAAGTAGAAGTCGCCTTCGAATATGTAAATGCGCTGTCCGGTCAGTCCTGAATAAACATAAGCCTTTCCAAAGCCAATGATCCATCCACCCTTGGAGCCAACGACGAAGTCGTCATGGCCATCATTGTCGATATCGCCAATCCCGCTGACGGCGTCGCCGAAGGTGGACGGTCCTCCGGTTGCGTGTAGCACGGATCCATCGGCGCCCGAATAAACATCGGCACGTCCGCTGAAGTGGCCGCCTACGATGATGTCGGTGTGCCCGTCGGCGTTGACATCGCCGGCAAAACTCACCCCTGATCCGGAACTGCTGCTGGTCGCATACCCCCGAAACGAGTGCAGGATTGCGCCTGTGGCACCGGAGAATACGTTGGTGCCTCCGCGTCCCATGGCGCTCGTTCCATAACTCACAATCACGTCGTCATAGCCGTCGGCATTCACGTCGCCACCTCCGGCAACTTGAGCGCCCATCCTTTGGCCGGCCGATCCGTTCCATTGGTATAGGATTTGGCCGTCCAATCCGGAGTAAACAAAGACCGCTCCTCCTCCGGATGTGAATTCATTGCTGGCTGTTGCGCCACATACGATGTCGGCGTATCCGTCCCCGTTGACATCTCCGGCGCCGGCGACAGCGTTGCCGAGGCTTCGCCCAGGGAAGGACTAGAGGCGAGCTCCGGTGGCTCCCGAAAATACTTCGACCGCACCTATACCGCCGGTGCTCGGTGCGGATGCAGGTGCCCCAACTACTAGGTCATCGAAACCATCTCCATCCACGTCACCGGCGAAGTCCACGCTCATTCCAAACTGCATGGCAGTGGGATCCGCATGCAATCTTTGCAGTAGGGTTTGAGCTTGGGCGCTGTCAGCTCCAGCGAGAAGGAGGAAGTACGAAACCCCGAGAATATGAACGAAGGAGCGGATCATGGTAAGTTCCCATACGGAAGAGGCAGGGGGCGCAGGCGAAGCCCCGGTTCACGCATTGTATCAGGCGGGCCAAAAAAAATTGCCCAAGCGCATGGTGGCCGTTTGAAAGCCCTATGGGATAGCTCTGCCCCGGCTGGGCATTGGATTCTTCGTTTGCTTGAGCTGGAGATCGGTGAGGGAGCTCAAGGCCGTCCAAGCGAAACTAGAGGCCGCGGTAAGGCTGATTCAATGGATCAGCAAGCCGTGAACGTTTTTATCTTCCGTGTCCCTTCATGGGGATTAGGGCGCTGCGGAGCTCGTGTTGGGCGCAGTGATCAAATGCTGCGCATCCGGGTGAATCGCGAAGACTATCGGCGCGCAAACTTGCGATGGGTTCCAGCGTTTTCCTTGATCGCTTCGGCGCGGTGGAGTTTGTAGGAATTGAAGTCGCCGTGATGGAAGACCACGTTGCCGTCCTCTTCGAATGCGAGGATATGGGTGGCGACCTTGTCCAGAAAATAGCGATCGTGGGTCACGATGATCATGCAGCCCGGATAGTGGGAGATACCTTCCTCCAGGACCCGTAGCGTTTCCAGGTCAAGGTCGTTGGTCGGCTCGTCCATGATGATGAGGTTGGCCGGCTTGCGAAGCATCTTGGCGAGCAGGACGCGGTTGCGCATGCCTCCCGAGCATTCGCCCAGCTTGCGGACCTGGTCTTCACCCTTGAAGTTGAATCGGGAGACATAGGCGCGCGCATCCATGGTGGTGCGACCAAAGGGCAGGATTTGGTTGCCCTCGGTGATGTTTTCAAACACCGACTTGCCGTCGTCCAGGGAATCGCGGGATTGCTCGATGACCGAGGTCACAACGGTCGAGCCAATCTCGACCCGACCCGCGTCGGGCTCTTCCTGGCCCAGAATCAGCCGCAGAAGCGTGGTCTTACCCCGACCGTTGCCTCCGATCACTCCCAGTTTGGCCTGGGGGGGAATGTCGAACTCCAGTCCTTCGAATAGTATCCGGTCGCCGTAGCCCTTGGTGAGCCCGCGAATGTGAACCACCTTGTCTCCCAGGCGCGGACCCGGGGGGATACGCAACTCCACCGATTGCACCTGTTCCTCGGCGCTCACCTGGTCCGCCATCTCCTGGTAGCGCTTCAAGCGGGCATTCGATTGGGTGGTTTGAGCCTTGGGCGTGCGGCGCATCCACTCCAGCTCCTTCTCCAAGTGTTTGTCGCGAATCGCATCGTGCTTGCGTTTGACGTCGAGCCGCGTGCGTTCTGATTCGAGGTAGGCGCTGTAGTTGCCCTTGTGGGCCGTGGCCAATCCGCCAGCGACTTCGAGCATGGTGCCCACCACGTTATCGAGGAAATACCGGTCGTGGGTGATCAGAATGACGAGGCCTTGATACTCGTGCAGGTAGGTTTCGAGCCACTGGATCGAATCCGCGTCCAAGTGGTTTGTGGGCTCGTCGAGCAGCAACATGTCGGGGTGCTCCAGCAGCAACTGGCAAAGGCCCACGCGCCGCTTTTCCCCACCGGACAGTTTGTCCACACTCCGGTCGCCATCAGGGACTTGCAGGGCGTGCATGGCTTGCTCGAGATGCTGGTCCAGGTTCCAGATGTCTTTGACATCCATCTCGTGCTGCAGGTGGTCGAATTCCTTGGTGAGCTTGGCGAGTTCCTTTCCTTCGGCTTCACCCATCAAAGTCATCACTTCGTAGTAGCGTGCCTCCATTCCGCGCAGGTGGTTGACCGCCACTTCGATGTTGCCCTTCACATCCTTTTCGGGGTCGAGCTGGGGTTCCTGGGATAGGTAGCCCACACTGACATCGCCATTGGTTTGCGCGACGCCTTCAAATTCCTTGTCCTCCCCTGCGAGGATTCGGAGGAACGTGCTCTTACCAGCACCATTCGCCCCGATCAGCCCGATTTTGGAGTTTTCGTGGAACGCCAACGTGATGCCCTTCAGGACTTCCCGTTGCTCGTAGAATTTGTGCAGGTTTTCCACCTGGTAGACAATGCGTTCGGCCATAGCGGCGAAAGCCTATCGGGGCTGGCTCGGACCGCATAGTGGGGAGAGTCCACAAATTCGAGATTGCACCGCCATGAAGGACCCGTTCGTGCGGCATTCCATGGTGATCTCCCTTTCAATCTGGGACTTGGACCGGACTAAGGTCATTTGGGGCAGTGGCGCAGACCGGGGGGCGGTGACTTCGGATCCCTGGGGTGAAATGGGCTTTCTCCCCAATCCGATCCGATCGTTCGCAATGGTGCGGCCACCCCTATGGCGCGGATGTCGTAGCCCTTAACCTTGCAAGCGCTTCGCCAGCTTCGCCATGGCCCTGGACAGGATCATGCGACTGTGGGCCTCTTCCACTTCCAAGATTGTGGCCAACTCATGGTGGGGGCGACCTTCCAGAACTGCCAGGGTGAGGATTTGTTCGTCGCGGCCCCCCAAGGATGCGATGCATTGTCGTACACGTTCTCGAGCTTCGTTGGTAGCCGCAAAGCGGCTGGGTGTGGCGCTGCTAAGCGGGTCGAATCCCGGATCAGAGGAATCCACGGGATGGACGGGGCGTGCTTCGCGACGAAAGTCCCTGCGGCCGGCACTGTGAAATCTTGCCCGTGATTTGAGCTTGAGCAGTCCGGCCTGGTACAGCCATTGCTTGAATTCGGAATCACTGCGTAGTTCAAAGCGTCCTTCGCGGAGGTGCTTCACGGTTTCGCGGCATGCGGACTGAGTCAAGTCGTCGACCGATTCCTTGGCGAGGACAAATTCTGCTGCCCGGTTGCGAAGGAAACCTCGCAGGCCAGGCAAGTGAGCCTCAAGGAGAGCTTCCAATCGGGCTTGATCGGAATCCGGTGAAGAGTCATTGTTGCTTGAATTCGACATTATGCTGTTGCGCCCAGTATATCATTGGCTTTTCAGGCAAGGTGCCAAACCAACGCCAGGCTCCATTCGCATCTGGGACCATCCCTTAGGGGCTATGAAGGATCTTTCGATTCGATCGATGGGAGAGGCAGAAACGCTCCAGTGAAGGCACCCTAGTCTCCGAATTCCCACCCCACCCAGCCTATGGCCGTGCCCGATTCTTTCCAACCAGACCCTGAATTTGATCCGGTCGACGAGTTGCTAGCCGATTGCCTTCGGCATTCTACCCGGGAGTTGCAAGTGCAATCATTGGATCGATCCTGCGAAGAGTATCCTGAGCATGCCCAGGATTTACGGGCACGCTACGCGGCTCTTCTTGCCCTGGGGCTCGAAGGGGTTGCTTCGTCAAACGAGGACTTCGTACTTCCTGATGGGCCGGCGGGCACCCATGATCCCGGTACGCAGTTTGGTGAATATGAACTGTACGAGGTGATTGGCCAGGGCGGCATGGGCGTGGTCCACAGGGCCCGGCAAGCCAGTTTGGATCGTGATGTGGTGGTCAAACTCATTCGCCCAGAGTTGTTGCATTTTTCTGGGTCACGGAAGCGTTTGCGCCGGGAAGCGGATGCGATTGCGCGGCTTCAGCATCCTGGAATCGTCCCCATTCTTTCTGCAGGTGAGTTCGGTGGCGTGCCATTTTTTGCCATGGAGTTTGTGGAGGGACAGGCACTCGATCACATTCTGGGGGGTCTGCAGGGTCGAAAGCCGGGGGAGTTGGTGGCCGGCAATTTGGCGGTTGCCTTTTCAACAATTACCTACCAGGAGGCGGTTCTGACGATCGGAAGGCAATTGGCGGATGCGCTCCATCACGCACACCAACGGGGGGTGTTGCACCGGGATGTGAAACCTTCCAATGTCATCCTTTCCGAGGAAGGACAAACCTGCCTGATCGATTTTGGTTTGCATGCCCTGCAGGAGCCGGAAGGGATCTCGGGCGATGGGGAAGGTGCGGCTTCCCGTTTGACCCAAGAGGGCTCGGCACCCGGGACGCTTCTGTATATGGCTCCGGAGCAACTCGAG
>JARGOW010000136.1:0-3225 GCA_029212955.1 Planctomycetota bacterium
GTTGGGCTTCATGTATGTGGTCTGTGCCCAAACACCTGCAGTGCGCTCAAATATGTAGGCCGCCCCACAGTCTGTAGCCCCCACCCCTACTTGGCTTCCGTTGACACCAATTCCATCACTGCTCTCCCCATAGGCTCCTACGATCAAGACATCCTGGGAAATTGAAATCGCAATTCCGAACACGGCGCCCCTGAGTGGATTGGACGGTTTCACATATGCTTGCTGAACCCAAGTCGCTCCATTCTTTACGAAGACGTAAGCGGCGCCAGAGCTCGCAACACTGTTGTCCGCTTGACCCCCGTTCACTCCCGACGATTTGCTGTCCTCGGAAAACGCCCCCACGGCGATCGAACCATCGCCCACCGCTACGGCGTATCCGAATTGGTCCCCCAAGTCCGCATTGGAAGCCTTCAAGTACGCCTCCTGAACCCAAATGGATCCATTGCGCCGAAACACGTACGCCGCTCCAGAACTGTTTGAATTGTTGTTGCCCTGATCTCCGTTGACGCCCGGAGAAGCGGAGCTCTCCCCCCTAGCCCCAACCACGAGCGTATCGCCTTCCAGTGCCAACGCAGAAGCGAACCGGTCATTGGAATCCCCGTTGCTGGCTTTCAGGTAGGCCTGTTGGGACCACACGCCACCGGCCTTTACGAAGACATAGGCAGCCCCTGAATCCTGATTGGAGTTATCCGCCTGATTGCCATTGATTCCCCTGGCTGCGCTGTCCTCACACGGGGCGCCGACAACCACCGTATTGCCCGATACAGCCACCGAGCGACCGAAATTGTCACCCGCATCCGTATTGGAGGCTTTCAAATACACCTCCTGTGCGATGGGATCGATGGTCAGGGGGTAGACCGCCGAGGCCTCGTCGACCGTGATTTGCACCTGGCCATTCGCCACGGTCAAACTCGCGGCTTGATCCACGCCCAAGGCATCGAACACACGCAGGCCCGTGTACGTGAGGACCACCTCTCCACTCGCGTCTGCGAAACCAATGCCGTTGCCACCTGGCAGTTCCTGCCCTTGCAGGTTTCCCCGCACAGCAAGACGAACCCGCAGGGGCCCTGAGCCAACCGGCCGCTCCTTGAAGGTGAAGCCATGCTCCAAACCTTGGGTCCCGTTCACGTACCACTCGCAGGGACCCGAGCACCATTCATATTGCAATCGCCCCCCGCGCACGACCGATTTCGCGGATCCTGAAACACCCTCCTCCATTCCGCCGAATCCAAAAGACGTCAACTGCAGACCCCAGGCCCAATCCCCCAAATCGGGCTCCACCAGGAAGCCGCGCCCATCGAAATCAAGGCTCCAAGCCTGGCGAAAGTTTCGCGCCTCAAATCCGTCCCCAGTATGGACCCACCGGTTCTTCCCCGCGAGATAGGCCGCGCGGATACCCGCCCAATCCGAAGGAGGTAACCGGTTCGAGTCGGATGCCGCGAAAGGCGTCGACCCCACCGGATCATTTCCTGCACTGGCTCGCTCCCCTCCCAAGACCACACAAGGGACCAAGACAAACAACCACACAAGCAGAGGCTTCATAAACACAAAGGACCACGCCACAGCAGGGAGCGGGAGAACCTCCTGCGGCCAATGAACGAACCTTCACCATACTCTGAAGAACGAAAAAGGGGGCCGAAGCCCCCAGTTTCAAACCTGGCGGGGGTATTCCCCCGCCCGTTCTTCCACGATCACACGCCGTAGTGGGCGTTGAGGTCGTCGAGCAGGTTTTGCATCTCCTGGGGAAGCGGGGCTTCGAAGGTGACCGACTCCCCGGTTGCAGGGTGGTTGAAGGTCAGTTCTGCGGCGTGCAGGGCCGGGCGCAAGGAAAGACGGATGCCTTCGGGCAAGGGCTCGGGCAAAGTGCCGCGATGCTGGTAGGTCTTGTCGCCGATGATGGGCAGACCGCGGGAGGACAGGTGCACACGCAATTGGTGGGTGCGGCCGGTCTTGGGCTTGGCGTCGCAGAGCGCGGCGGCGGTACCGTAGCGCTTGACGACCTCGAGCATGGTAGAGGCGGCCTTACCCTCGCCCTCGGAGGCGATGCGGCGGCGGTCGGGGTGGCGCGGGTCGCGCTCGATGGGAGCTTCGATCCACTCGCTATCGAAGCGCGGGTTGCCATAGCAAATGGCCACGTAGCGTTTCTGCACGGTTCGCGCGGCGAAGGACTCGATCAGGCCCTGCATGGCTTCGAGGGTACGCGCCAAAACCATGACGCCGCTGGTACCCCGGTCCAGTCGATGCACCACACCCGGGCGCAGGGGTTGGTCGGCCACGGGCAGCGGTCCCAATTTGGCCTCGACCCAGTCCGGCACGGCGTAGGCCTGGCCCCGATTGTTGCGGTGGCTCAGCAGACCTGCGGGTTTGTTGACCACACAGATGTGCTCGTCTTCGTAGAGGATCGGGATGTCTTTGATGATGCCCCCGCCGCTGTCCTGGGAGGGAGGAACCTCTGGCACGGTCCAAGCCACGGTTTCCCCGCCTTCCAGCGTGGTGCCGGGGCGAATGACGACCTCGCCATTGATCGTGATCTCCCCCGCTTTGATCAGCGCCTGGAGGCGGCTGCGGGAGGTTTCGGGATCGAGCTCGACCATGGCCTTGTCCAACCGGCGCCCTTGCCAGGCAGCGGGAATGGAATAGGAATGGGATTCAGGAAAAGCGGGCATGGTGGTTCGGGAGCGTGAATCGGGGCAGTTGCGTTCCCAAGGATGCCCCTCCCGGGGATTGGGGTCAACCGCTGCTGGCCCCGTCTTGGGGGAATTGCTACTTATGCAAGGACCATGAATCTAGGCAATCAGGGAGAAGTCGATCGTCCGCGGGTCCTGCTGGTGGATGACGAGCTCAGCACCATCGAACTCATGGCTGCCGTATTGGATGCCCAGGGCTTCCAGGTCAGCCTGTGCAACGACGTGACCGAGGCCTCCCGGATGCTCGCGACCGAATCCTTTGCGGCCGTGGTCAGCGATGTGGTCTTTGATGGCAATGACCGGGGTGGCGAGGTCCTGGCCGCCAGCCGCAGCCTCTCCCCCCACACGGTTCGCATCCTGATGACCGGCTATCCGGTGATCGAGGGCGCCGTGCAAGCCATCAAACATGGCGCCATCGACTACCTTCAAAAGCCCGTCGATCCGCTGATTCTGGCCGCCACCATCCGGCGAGCCATGAACGAGCGGCTGATCCAACCCGAGGAACTCAAGTTCCAGGACATGGTCAATATCCTATCCG
>JARGOW010000136.1:3235-8155 GCA_029212955.1 Planctomycetota bacterium
GGTGGCCCAAACCATCGAACGGGTGGACCCCTACACCGCCGGCCACGGGGAGCGCACGCGCAGCTATTGCCGCCAAATCGCCCAACGCTTCGGCCTCGATGTGCGCACCACCGAACGGCTCGAATTGGCCGCTATCGCCCACGATTACGGGAAGATCTACCTGGACGACTTGAGCTTCCTCACCAAAAAGGGACCGCTGACCGCCGAGGAATACCGGGCCGTTCAACGCCACCCGGCCCTGGGCGCCACCAAGCTGGGCACCAACAGCCACATGGAAGATGTGTGCCTGTATGTGGCTGAGCACCACGAGCGCTGGGACGGAACGGGTTACCCCAAGCGCTTGCGTGGCACGCAGATTTCCGAGGCGGGACGCATCCTGTGCGTGGTGGAAGTTTTCGATTCCATTTCCACACGGCGCTCTTACAAAAACCCCTGGGATCTGGACAAGTGCATCGATTTCTTCGAATCCCAGTCCGGCCGGGCCTTCGAACCTGACATTTTGGATGTGTTCCTGGGCCTGCTCGATGAATACGGCAAGGAATGGCTGGCCGCCCCCGCCAGGGACCTGGCCGCCGCCCAGGCCAAGAAGAACCTGGGAACGCCCTTGCTCTCCTGACCATGGGGCCCTGGGCCTACCCCAGCCTGGCTCGTTTCACGGGGATCGAGGTTCGAATTGGGACTTCATCGCCCCCATTCACCGGCCCCGGGAGCACCCTCCGCGGAAACCTGGGCAGGCTCCAATTCTGGATCCTTGCACCAGAACGTCAGCCGACTATCCTCTCCAGCCGGATTAATAGGCAACCCGTGCCCGGAGACCCCCTATAGATTGGGTCGGTATCCTGTCCCATGCATCCTTCCCTTCGAGCCACCATCGTGATTCTAAGCCTCTCTTTGCCCCTGCTGCTGCTCCTTGGCAGCGAGCCCTCCATTCCCGCCCCCATCTCCACCGGGCCTGCATCCCTGGCGGCATTCGAGCCCCACGCCCTGCGCGTGAGCCCTCCGGTGGAAGCCACTTCGGCCATGGTGGCGACCCTCTCGGAGCCCAAGGCTGTTTCGAAGCCCGTTCCTTTCGGCAAGGACGAAGTGGCTGCCATGGCTCCCGGAATGGTTGCCATGAAGGGCGGTCGCACCAAGATCGGCTCCACCACCAAGGAGATCCAGGCCCTGCTCGATGCGGATCCGAGCTTGCTCGGCCGGGTCAGCCCCCTGGACGCGGAAACGCCCCAATACACAACCACGGTGGCCCCCTTCCACCTGATGCTGACCGAAGTCACCAACGAACAGTATCGCGAGTTCGTCAAGGCCACCGGGCACCAACCCCCTCAGATCTGGGGTGAGGCCTCCATCGAAGAAGGACGACAGGCCTACTTCGCCGAGGAATCCAACCGGGGCACCAAGTTCAGCGCCAAGGACTTTTGGGACGACAACTGGGAAGGCAAGCCCTGGGAGGTCCAGGACAAGGATCTGATGACCCCCGTTGTCTACATCGACTTTTCCGATGCCCTTGCCTACTGCGAATGGGCCGGGCTGCGCCTGCCCACCGAAGAGGAATTCCAGCACGCCTGTCGACTGAAGACCGGCAACCCCTATCCCTGGGGCACGGATGTCACCCCGACCAAGTACGCGATCACCCAGGAGTTCCGCGGCATCAAGGGCCCCATGGCCGTTGGCCTGCTGGCCGAGGCCAAGTCCCCCTCAGGAGTATTCGACCTGGTTGGCAACGCCTGGGAATGGACCTCGAGCCCCTATGTGGAATACAAGGGCTGGAAGCAACACAAGTACACCACCGGCGCCACCAAGCGCACTCGAAAGGAGCAAAAGTCCGACCCGGTCTGGAATGGTGATCGCCGCGTAAGTGCCGGCGGAAGCTTCCAATTGCCCCTTTCGGCCAACCGTTGCACCATTCGTCGGGGCACCGAGCGCACGCAAAAGACCTCAGGTGTGGGCTTCCGCGCCGCCTCCAGCGACAACCCTGTCTCGGACAAATCCGCCTCCCTCTACTCCAGCAAGGTGCGCCTCTCCGACGCACGCGGCGATGGGGTCACCTTCGACAACGACCTGGCCTTTGGCTGGATCCGCTGGGAGAGCCGCGAGAGCGAGTTCAACGATGAGCAGACGAAAGTCATGCTCAAGTCCATCCGGCGCATTCAACCCGTGCAGAAGCAATACGCGGTGCCCCAGGGCTACCGGGTGATCACCGACTACCGGTATTTCATCTTCACCCCTGTAGAGGTCATCGAAAAGAGCTCGGACAAGGAGCTCGAGCGCAGCTCCTTGCACACGCCCGTGCAACTCGGCTACATCTCCTTTGGCGATGACATCGTCTCCCCGGCATTGACCGCAGGCACCTACCTGGTTGCTTACCGTCACAAGGGAGACCACCCCGGTCCCACCTCCGAGGAAAAGAAGTCGCACAAGGAAGAGGGAACCCAGTACGAGATGCCCGCGTACCTGTCCGCCATCAATACGGACAGCGCCAACGTTTTGTACTTCGACACGGCCACCGGCGAGCTCGCAGCCCACGTGCCCGTCACCAAAGGCCCCTCCATCGCCCGCGGCGAGGCTGGCGGCAGCATGGAAGCCCACCTGGAAAAGGTCCGCATCAAGGGCCCGGATGGCAAGCCGGCCTTCAAGGATGAGACCTGGATGACGATCTCCATGCGACTGGCTGGCAAGGCCTCGCGCCGCGCCTGCTCCTTCGAGCTGGAAATCCTGCCCGTGGAGGGCTTCGTGGACCAGCCCTGGATTCGATAAGTCGAGCCGGTTTCCACCCAAAAGCGCCCGTCCAGGACCACCGGGCAGGGCGCTTTTTCGTGGACTGGGGGGCACCTTTCCACGCCCCCCCACTCCCCGCCCACGGGGCCCAATCGGCGAGGGCCGCAGGATTGGACCGGCTCCCTTGGGCCTGCTCAATATCGAGGGTGATTGACCCGAAGAAGGGAGGAATTCGCCGGAACCTCCCCAATACTGCCCCGGGTCATGATTTGCCCCTTTCCGGGTTGGCGGCAGGCCCCTAGATCCCCTATCATCCGCGCGATTTACGAGCCGAAGGACGGCTTGAAACCATCGTCCCAAACCCAGCGGACCACTCGCCCCATGCCCACGATCAAGACCCGGCGAGGTCTGAATGTGCCCATTCACGGTGCCATTCAGTCCAGTGAAATTCACGAGGCTCCGGCCCCTACCCAGGTGGCATTGCTTCCCCAGGAATCCTGGGGCATCAAGGTCGCCATGCTCGTGCAGGAAGGCGCCAGCGTCAAAATCGGCACCCCGCTCTTTGCGGACCGACGGGACGAAAAGGTCACCTTTGGCTCTCCTGCCGCCGGCACCGTCACCGAAATCCGCCGGGGGCACCGCCGAGCTGTGCTCGCCGTGGTCATCGACGTGGACGGGGACGAATGCATCGAGGTTCCGACCTTGGATGCTTCCGGAGCCAGCCCCGATTCCATTCGAGAGGCCTTGACGGCCAGCGGCCTCTGGCCGTGCCTGCGCCAACGGCCCTTCGACAAGGTCGCCCAATCCGGCGACACGCCGCGGGCCATCATCGTTCAAGCCCACGACTCCCGACCCCTGGCCGCCGCCCCCCAGGATCTCCTGGCCGGTCGCAAGGACGCTTTCCAGCATGGCCTGGCTCTCCTGCACAAAATGGTCGGAACCAAGACCTTCCTGTGCGTGAAGGACGGGACCAACTGGCAGGACTGGACGGCCCCGGGCGTGACCATGCAGGCCTTCGATGGTCCGCACCCCTCCGGAACCGCGGGGTTCTCGATTCACTCCCTTTGCCCCGCCGGCGCCGAAGCCATTACCTGGCACATCGATGCCCAGGACGTGGCCGATATTGGAGAGACCTTCCTTAAGGGTCGCATCCCCACCCGCCGGGTGGTCGCGCTGACCGGCCCCACGGCCAACAAGCCGCGCCTGGTCGCCACCCAACGCGGCGCCCACGTGTCCACCGTCGTCCAGGATGAAAGCTCCGCCACGGAAACGCGGGTCATCACAGGCTCCGTGCTCGAAGGTCAGATCGCGAACCCCACCGACCCCAAGAGCTTCCTGGGCCGCTACTCCAACCAGGTTTCCCTGATGGACGGCACCACCAAGCGCGACTTCATGGCGTGGGCCCTGCCCGTCGCCGGCCGCTTCACCACCACCAACACCATGCTGGACAAGTTCTTCAAGAAGAAGTTCAAGTACGACGTGGACTCCAACGGTAGCAAGCGCGCCATCGTGCCCCTGGGCGACTATGAAAAAGTCATGCCCATGGACATTCTGCCCACCCAACTGATCAAGGCCCTGGCCGCGCACGACCTCGAAAGCGCGGAAAAGCTGGGAGCCCTGGAGCTAGCCGAAGAAGACCTCGCTTTGTGCGAATTCGTCGACACCTCCAAGCAACCCCTGACCGAAATGCTGCGAACCATGCTGACCCGCATCGAAAAGGAGGGCTAAGCCATGCTGCGAAAGATCCTCGACTCACTCGAGCCCTCCTTTAAGGACGGCAAGTTCAAGGCGCTCTACCCCTTCTATGAAGCGGCGGACACCTTCCTGTACACACCCGGCGAACGCACCAAGAGCGGCCCCCATGTGCGCGACGGCATCGACCTGAAGCGCGCCATGGTCACGGTTGTGATCGCGCTCATGCCGTGCCTGTTCTTCGGCCTTTGGAACACGGGTTACCAGTCCATGCTGGCAGTGGACCCGACCCTCACGCCGGGCACCACGGATTTCGTGGAAGCCATGAAGATCGGCTTGATGGCCTTCCTGCCCATCTACATCGTCACGCTGGCGGTGGGTGGAACACTGGAGGCCATCTTCGCCGTGGTGCGCAAGCACGAGATCAACGAGGGCTTCCTGGTCACATCCATGCTCTTCCCGCTGATCCTGCCCCCCACCATCCCGCTCTGGCAGGGTGGTTTGGGCATCGCG
>JARGOW010000136.1:8165-8420 GCA_029212955.1 Planctomycetota bacterium
TTCGGCGTGGTGGTCGGCAAGGAGATCTTCGGCGGTACGGGCATGAACGTGCTCAACCCCGCCCTGGTCGGACGACTCTTCCTGTACATCGCCTACCCCGCCGCAATCTCCGGCGACGTGGTCTGGGTCGACACCGCAGCCGGCGCCTGGGCCGATGGGTTCTCCGGAGCCACCCCCCTGGCCGACTTTTACCGCGATGGCGTGACCCAGGTCAGCCAAATGGATGCGTTCCTAGGATTCATCCCCGGATCGATC
>JARGOW010000137.1 GCA_029212955.1 Planctomycetota bacterium
CACGGAAGGGGCTTCCTCTCTTAGGAGGTCTTGACCGGAATCGGCAACCAGGTCCCAACCCTTGGGATCACTCGCAAAAGGAGCATGAAAATGCAGAACAAATTAGGAAAGAAGCAAGAAGTGGACGGAAAGCTGACCAAATGGGCAGCGGATCCCGATTCCTTTGAATCGAAAGCAAAGAGACTGGCACGGACCTGGAACCGGGACGGGCTCGAGTTGGAACTGGCGGGCCCCGATTCCTGGCGCAAGCCTGGCAAGCCCGGCAGCACCGGCCGCGTAGCGTCCATCGAGGAACAGCTCCGCACCGAAATTGACCTCATCATGTCCATGGATAGGGAAGATGAGGCCAAGCTGGCCCGCCGGATCGAGTTCTCCCGCCTGCTGTTGGCGGATGCACTCAAGCGGGAAGGTCTCACAGAGCAAGACCTGGAGAGCCCTTCTGGCGAAGGCGGTCCCTGCGAGCGCCTACCCTTTAACGTTTGCCTGCGGTGGAGAGAGCTACAGGCCCAGCGCACCGAATTGGTGGAGCGCAACCTGTACCTGGCACTGATCAACGTGGAGAAGTACGCCCACCTGGGAGTCAACCGACTGGACTTGATCCAGGAAGGCTCGGCAGCCCTGTTCCGGGCCGTGGATGGCTTCGACTGGAGGCGCGGACTGCTCTTCCGCACCTATGCGGTGCACTGGTTGTTCCAGGCCTTCCGCAGCTATCTGTACAACTTCTCCCATGCCGTCCGGGTGCCTGTTTACATGCAGAAAGCCCTGAAGCATGTGCGCGAGGCACTGGGTCGTTTGGGCCCCAACGCCGCTCCCGAGCGTATCGCCGAGGAAACCGGATTGCCCATTCACCAAGTGGAGGGCGCTCTGGCAGCCAACCGATCGACGATTTCCCTGGATGCTCCCATGGCCGGGGGCAGCATGGAAGGTGGTTTGGGTGATCTGTTGGGGGCCTCCGGCGACGGGGATCCCTACGACGCCACCATGGAGGAGGGCAGCCTGCACGAATCCATGAAATCCGCCCTGGACGACCTCTCGGATCGGGAGCGCTTTGTGCTGGAGAAGCGCTTTGGCTTCGACCAGGAGAAGGCGCACACGTTGGCTGAAGTGGCCGCCGAGATGGGGGTTTCCCTGGAGCGCGTCCGCCAAATCCAGGTCCGAGCCCTAGGGAAGATGAAAACCAACAAGTTGAAAGTGGCCGCTGAGCCGTTCCTGTAGTCAGGGACCCGCATCGCCACCGTAGACCCAGCGAATGGGGGAGGCCGCCCGGCACAATAATCGGGCGGCCTCCCCCGTTTTTTTGGCCCCAGGAGGCCCGGTTTCGTCGGACTCCCTGAGCCACATTCCGGCCGGTCCCCTGGAGGGCTTTGCACGGCTTCCAAAGCGGCCCTCGAACCCCTGAAAGTGACCCTATCGGCCGGTTAGTTTGCAAGGTCGAGGTAGAGCCCGGATGCCGGATCTGATAACCTCCCGGGCCGCAAAGCGCGCTGAATCCATGTCTGACACCCCCACAACCCACCCCAACGGCAACGCCTCCGAGCGCAAGCCCAGTTGGTTGAAGGTGCCCCTTCCGGGCGGGGAAGCGTATTCGAAGCTTAAATCCCTGACCCGTGACAAGAAGTTGAACACGGTCTGCGAGGAAGCGCGCTGCCCGAACATCGGAGAATGTTGGAAGGGCGACCACGCCACCATGACGATCA
This sequence comes from Planctomycetota bacterium, assembly GCA_029212955.1. GTDB lineage: Bacteria > Planctomycetota > UBA1135 > UBA1135 > NORP259. The sequence continues at coordinate 1,698 of JARGOW010000137.1, forward strand.
TGGTGTTGGGTGCGGACTGCACCCGCAACTGTCGCTTCTGCGCGGTGAAGACCGTGACCCAGGCCGCGCCGCCGGACCCCGAAGAACCCCTGCACGTGGGGCAAGCCGTGGGTGAAATGAACCTGGGCTACGTTGTGATCACAAGCGTGGACCGCGACGATCTGACCGATGGGGGAGCCGGTCACTATGCGGATTGCATCACCGCGATCCGGGAGCATTCGCCGCGCACTGTGGTGGAAACGTTGATTCCCGACTACGCGGGAACCAACATGGAAACGCTCATGTTGTCCGCCCCCGATGTGCTGGCGCACAACGTGGAAGTGGTGCCGCGATTGCAGCGTCGCATGCGTGACCCGCGCTGCTCCTTCGAGCGCTCGGTGCAGACTTTGGTGGACGCGAAGAAGTACCAGCCCGATGTGTTTACCAAGTCCTCCCTGATGGTCGGAATCGGTGAAACCGAGGATGAAATCGGCGAAGCCTTGACCATGTTGCGCGATGCGGGCGTGGACTTTTTGACCGTCGGGCAATACCTGCGACCCACACCCAATCACGCTCCCGTCAAGCGGTGGGTGACCCCAGAACAATTCCAAGCGTACGAAGCGCTTGGCCGCGACTTGGGCTTTGCTTATGTCGCGTCCGGACCGCTGGTACGGTCCAGTTACAAGGCCGGCGAATTCTTTGCTGCCCGTCTGGTGCGAGAGCGCCGGGCGCAGTCCCAAGCCCAGAAGCCGTAGGCGTTCACCAAGACACGGAACCTGTCCATGCAAATCGAAACTGCCCCCGAACCCTTCTCCGTCATCGGCGCCAATGGTGACGTTGGTGGGCACAAGGTCACACTCAGCGACGAAGAGCTGATTCAGTGCTATCGCACCATGCTGACCGTGCGTGCTTTTGATGACGTCTGCATGAAATTGCAGCGCTCCGGGCGCATCGGGTTCTCCGTTCCCAACAAAGGGGTCGAGGCCTGCCAAGTTGGAGCCGCCAGCGCCCTGCGCCAATCGGACTTCTTCTTCCCGAGTTACCGGGACTTCGGCATGGCTCTTTATCACGGCGTTCACCCGGTCGAGATGATGCACAACATGTTTGGGAACAACCTGGACGCCGCCCGTGGACGCCAGATGCCCGTGCACTTTTCGTTCACCGACCCGATCAAGTACTTCTCGATCTCCTCGCCCATCGGCACCCACCTGCCCCAGGCCGTGGGCGCAGCCTACGCCCACCAAATGCGCGGCGAAGACAATGTGACCCTCGCGAGCTTTGGCGACGGCGGCACGTCGAGTCTTGGTTTCCACAGCGCCTTGAACTTTGCGGGTGTTTGGAAGTCCCCGGTAATCTTCCTTTGCCAGAACAATGGCTGGGCGATCTCTTGCCCCTCCGATGAGCAAACCGCATCCGATGGCTTTGCGATCAAAGGCGCCGCGTATGGCGTCCCCGGCGTGACCGTGGACGGCAACGATGTGCTCGCCATGCACCAGGCTGTGTCCGAGGCTGCCGATCGCGCTCGACGCGGCGAAGGGCCCACGCTGATCGAAGCGGTAACCTATCGAATGGGTGGTCACTCCACCTCCGATGATCCGTCCAAGTACGTGCCCAAGGAAACCCTGGAAGAGTGGGCCGAAAAGGATCCGGTGAAACGTTTCCGTGAATTCTTGACGGTGCGCGGCATGTGGACCGAAGAACTGGAAAGCGAGTGGTCTGCGGCAGCCTACGAACAGGTGAACTCCGGCGCCAAGGAAGCCGAGTCCACTGAAGGCCCGCGCCTCGAAACGATTTTCAGCGACGTCTATGCCGAGCTGCCCCAGCACCTGCGTCGTCAGGGCGAGGCAGCCTTCGACTTGGCCAAGCGCAAGGGTGATGCCGATGCCGGTGGCGGCGCATTCCCCCTGTAGCTTTTGGCCCAAAAACGCACATCCCCCCAGTCCCCTCGCTCCCCAGCTAATACACTCGAATGCCCACTCTCACGCTAATCCAAGCCGTCAACGACGGTCTCAAGGTGTCCATGCGCCAGGACGAATCGGTCCTCGTGTTTGGTGAAGACGTCGGCCCCAAGGGCGGCGTTTTCCTTGCCACCGAAGGGCTGACCGCTGAATTCGGCAAAGCGCGCTGCTTCGACACCCCGCTTTCCGAGGACGGAATCATCGGCACGGCGATCGGAATGGCAGCCAATGGCCTGCGCCCGGTTTGCGAAATCCAATTCCAGGATTTCATCTTCCCGGCCTTCGACCAGATCGTGTCCGAAGCTGCCAAACTGCGCTATCGCTCCGGGGGCCAGTACACCGCCCCCATGGTGATCCGCACGCCCTACGGCGGCGGTATCCGCGGCGGCCTGTACCACAGCCAATCCGGTGAGGCCTACTTCGCCCACACCGCCGGTCTCAAGGTCGTCATTCCCTCCACGGCTTACGACGCCAAGGGCCTCCTGCTAGCAGCCATCGAGGACCCGGACCCGGTGCTCTTCATGGAGCCCAAGGCCCTCTATCGCCACGAAAAAGGCGAGGTCCCCGAAGGCCACTACACCGTGGATCTATCCACCCTCCGCACCGTTCGAGAGGGCGATAATGTGACCGTGTTCTGCTATGGCTCCATGGTTCCGGTGGTGGAGAAAGCCGCTGCCAAGGCCGCCGAGCAAGGCATTCAATGCGAAGTCGTAGACCTGCGCACCCTGTTGCCCCTGGACGAGCAGGGTGTGCTAGATGCGGCACGCAAGACCGGCCGCTGCGTAATCGTGCATGAAGCCCCGCGCTTCTGTGGATATGGTGCCGAGATCAGCGCTATGATCGCCGAAAACATCATCGAATACATGGAGGCTCCGGTACGCCGGGTCACCGGATTCGATACTCCCTTCCCCAACACCCTTGAGCACCATTACCTTCCCGATGAACGTCGCGTACTCGACGCAATCGAAGAAGTGGCTCGCTACTAATCCCACCCTCAAAGAATTCACAATCCTATGATCGAGTTCAAACTACCCGATATTGGCGAAGGCGTTGCAGAGGGCGAAATCGTCCAGTGGCTGGTCGCTGAAGGGGACCAGGTCGAAGAGCATCAACCCATCGTCGAAGTGATGACGGACAAGGCCACGGTCGAAGTGCCCGCGCCCGCCTCCGGCGTTGTGTCCAAGTTCCTCGCCGGCGAAGGTGACACCATCCCCGTTGGCGACGTGATCTTCCACCTGGACAATGGTGGTGGGGGAGCCGCGGCCCCGGCCGCAGCACCTGCTCCTGCAGCTGCAGCACCTGCGCCCGCAGCAGCTCCCGCCGCACCCGCTGCCACCGGTGGAGCCATCATCGAATTCAAACTGCCCGACATTGGCGAAGGCGTTGCGGAAGGCGAAATCGTGCAATGGCTCGTTGCGGAAGGAACCGCAGTGGCTGAGCACGACCCCATCGTCGAGGTCATGACCGACAAGGCCACCGTGGAGGTTCCCGCCCCCGCATCCGGCACCATCGTCAAGCACCTGGCCGGCGAAGGTGATACCGTGCCCGTGGGCTCGGTCATTTTCCACCTGTCCACCGGCGCTGGCGCTCCCGCCGCAGCCGCCCCGGTACCGGCCCCGGCCGCTCCGGCAGCCGCAGCTCCGGCTCCTGCCGCAGCGCAAGCCGCACCCATCGTGCGTCCCGGTGGCAAGGTCCTGGCCGTTCCGAGCGCGCGCCGCGTGGCCCGCGAACTGAACATCGACCTGGCCATGGTGCCCGGCTCCGGCAACAACGGAGTCATCCGTCGTGCCGATGTGGAGGCATTCGCCCAATCGGGCGCACCCGCCGCAGCGCCTGCAGCACCGGCCACTTCGGCACCCGCCGCAGCAGCCCCGGCAGCCGCCCCGCCCGCATGGCGTGCTCCCACCAAGGAAGATGCCCGCGTGCCCTTCCGTGGCGTGCGTCGCAAAATCGGCGAGGCCATGGTGCGCTCAAAGTTCACCGCTCCCCACTTCACCGTGGTGGAAGAAATCGATGTGACCGAGCTCGTCAAGCTGCGCGGCCAGGCCAAGATCCTGGGCGAAAAGCAAGGGGTCAAGGTCACCTACATGCCCTTCATCATGAAGGCCTGCGCCAACGCGCTCATGCAGCACCGCATGCTCAATGGTTACTTCGACGATGAAGCCCAAGAGATCGTGCAAGTGGGCCAGGTCAACCTAGGTATCGCCACCGACACCCCGAACGGTCTCATCGTTCCGGTGATCCCGAGTGCGGAAACCAAAGGCCTCCTGGAAATGGCCGCCGAGCTTCAAGAGCTCGCTGGCCGCACCAAGGCCGGAAAAGTCACCCCCCAGGATCTCAAGGGCGGTACTTTCAGCATCACCAACGCTGGCAACATCGGTGGCACCATCGCCACTCCCATCATCAACCACCCGCAAATTGCCATCCTCGGCGTGCACCGTTTGATGAAGAAGCCCGGGGTGGTCGAAACGCCCGAGGGGGATCGCATCGAGGTTCGTCACTACATGAACTTCTCCTGCAGCGTGGATCACCGTCTTGCGGATGGTGCCGACGCCGCTCGCTTCCTGGCATACCTGCGTGTTCTGCTTGAGAACCCGGGCCTCTTGAGCCTCTAGAGTTTTCCGTGGTTCCCCAAGTCATCCAACTCATCGACGAGTCGGGAAGTGCGGTCTCGCAGCTTCCCGATCTGGGCAAGGATCGCCTGCGTGCCATGTTCATTAGCATGTTGCGTGTGCGTATCGTCGACGGCCGCATGCTGACTTTGCAGCGGGCTGGCCGCATCGGTTTCGTGGGAACGTCCACCGGAATGGAAGGTGCGCAAATCGGTTCGGCAGCCGCGCTAAAAGCCCAGGACTGGTTGTGGTCAGGCCTGCGCGAGGGCGGCGCCGCCGTCATGCGTGGATTGCCCTTGGCCGAATACGTGGCGCAGATGTACTGCAACGCGAACGACACCGCCAAGGGTCGCCAAATGTGCAACCACTTCCAGCACAAGGGGTCCAACTATCCCAGCTGGTCTTCGGTCATCGGAACCCAGATCCCCCACGCGGTGGGGGCGGCCTATGCCAGCAAAATGCGTGGTGAGGACGTGGTGCATTCGGTGTACTTCGGCGATGGCGCCACCAGCAGCAACGGATTTCACAGCGGCATGAATCAGGCCGCCGTATGGAAGGTCCCCGCCGTGTTCGTCTGCGTGAACAATGGGTGGGCGATTTCAGTTTCCGCCAAAGCTCAAACGGCAGCGGAGACCTACGCTCACAAGGCGTCCGCCTACGGCATGCCCGCAGCCCGCGTGGACGGCAATGACGCGGTGGCGTGCTATGCAACCATGCAAGCCGCCGTGGAGCGGGCCCGCAAGGGCGATGGTCCCAGCCTGGTCGTCCTCGAGACCTATCGAATCATGGGGCATTCCAGCTCCGACGATCCGAGCAAGTATCGGGACGAGGATGAGGTCGCCGGTTGGATCGCGAAGGATCCGATCCAGCGACTGGAGCAATACCTGACCAGCCAGGGGTTCCTGGCCGAGGGCGAACGCGAAAAAATCGAAGCCGAATTGCTGGCAGAAATCGATACGGTGATCCATGAGCAGGAGGCTGCAGCCCCGATGGCTTTGAAGACTCTTGTGGAGGATGTTTACGCCACGGTTCCCGGCCACCTCAAACGACAGTACAACGACTTCATCGAAGTCGCGGAGCGCCACGGAGATGCCCAACCGGGCGACGGCGCATTCCCCCTTTAATCGAAACCGGGTTCGTCCCAATTCCCCATCGGTCGCCATTCGCGTCCGCGCAATGCCATGAGTAGTCCCCGCAAAGTGGTCATCATCGGTGCAGGTCCCGCAGGTTATGTTTGTGCCATTCGCTTGGCCCAGCTCGGCCAGCAAGTCACGGTGGTCGAGAAGGAATTCCTCGGAGGCACCTGCCTGAATGTGGGCTGCATTCCCTCCAAGGCTCTGATCGCCGCTGGAAGCTTGATCGACAAGCTCGGTCATGCCAGCGCCATGGGCATTTCCGTCGAAAACGTAAAGTTGGACGTGCACAAACTCGTCGAATGGAAAGCGGGAATCGTCGGCAAGCTAACCGGTGGAGTAGGCGGATTGCTCAAGAACCACGGCGTCAAGGTTGTCATGGGCGAAGGTTCCATCGAGTCGCCTAACAGCGTGCGCGTCAAAGCCAAAGGCATCGACGAGGTTCTCAAGGCCGACGACATCGTCATCGCCACCGGTTCGATCCCCATCGAAATCCCCGGCTTCGCCTTCGACGAAAAAGATGTTTGGTCCTCTACTGGCGGCCTGGCTCCCGAAAGTATTCCGGAGCACTTGGTTGTGATTGGTGGCGGCTACATTGGCTTGGAACTGGGCATCATGTACCAGAAGCTTGGCAGCAAGATCACCGTGCTGGAGGCCACCGGCGGTGCGCTGCCCGGACAGGATCGCGATTGCGTCAAGGTCATCGAACGCAGCCTGAAGAAGCGCAAGGTCAAATTGATGACCGAAACGTTTGCCCAGGGCTACGAGCGCAAGGGGGACAAGCTCCACGTGCGCGTGAAAACCAAGAAGGGCGAAGAGATTGTCGAGTGCGACCAGATCCTCTCCACCGTTGGACGTCGCCCCTACAGCGCGGGCCTCGGTCTAGAAAAGGCCGGGCTCAAGCTCACCGACCGGGGATTCCTCGCCGTCGACAAACAGATGCGCACTTCGGTTCCGAACATCTACGCCATCGGTGATAT
>JARGOW010000138.1 GCA_029212955.1 Planctomycetota bacterium
CCGAGTTGCTCGGGTTTGAGGGCTTCGAAGGTGAGGATCTCGTCCAGGCGGTTCAGGAATTCGGGGCGGAAGTACGCCTTGAGTTCTTCTTCGCCGCGCAGGTTGCTGGTCATCAAGACCAGGGTTTGGCTGAAGTCCACCGTGCGGCCTTGGCCGTCGGTTAGGCGTCCGTCGTCGAGCAGCTGGAGCAGCACGTTGAAGACGTCGGGGTGGGCCTTTTCGACTTCGTCGAGCAGGATCACGCTGTGGGGTTTGCGGCGCACGGCTTCGGTGAGCACTCCGCCTTCGTCGTAGCCGACGTAGCCCGGAGGCGCTCCGATCATGCGCGAGACGGAATGCTTCTCCATGAATTCGCTCATGTCGATGCGGATCATGTTGCGCTCGTCGTCGAACAGGAAGCTGGCCAGGGTGCGGGCGAGTTCTGTTTTACCGACACCGGTGGGGCCGAGCAGCAGGAACGAACCGAGGGGACGGTTGAGTTCTTGCACGCCGGCGCGGGCGCGGCGTACGGCTTGGGAGATGGCGGTGACCGCCACGTCTTGGCCGATGACGCGCTCGTGTAGGCGGTCTTCCATGTGTAGGAGTTTGGCGCGTTCGGTTTCGACCAGCTTGGCGGCGGGGATGCCGGTCCAGCGGGCGATGACCTGGGCGATGGATTCCTCGGAGACGGCCTCCGGAAGCAGGGCACCGTGTTCTTGCAGGGTTTCCAACTCGGCGGTGTTTTGCTCTAGGTTTTTCTCTGCTTCGGGTAGGTCGCTGAAGCGGATCTGTCCGACTTTCTCGAGTTCGCCGGAGCGTTCCAGGCGGTCGGCTTCGGCGCGTAGGGATTCGATGTGGGCTTTGCCCGCACGGATCGATTGGATCACGTCCTTTTCCTGCTGCCAACGGGCGCGCAGGCCGGAGCCTTCCTCATTCAGGTCGGCGAGACGTTCGGCGATCTTGTTCAGGCGGTCAGCGTGGCCGGCCTCGTCCTCTTGAATGAGGGCGCCGCGCTCGATTTCCAGGGTGCGCACCTTGCGCTCGATGGTGTCGAGTTCGGGCGGCAGGGAGTCGATGGCGGTGCGTAGCTGCGCCGCGGCCTCATCGATGCAGTCGATGGCCTTGTCGGGCAGGAAACGATCGGAGATGTGGCGGTCGGAGAGACGCGCGGCAGCGTTTAGAGCGCTGTCTTGGATGCGAACTCCGTGGTGCACTTCGTAGCGTTCCTTGAGTCCGCGCAGGATGGCGACGCTGTCTTCAACCGTGGGTTCGGACACCAACACGGGCATGAAACGACGCTCCAGGGCGGCGTCTTTCTCCACGTGCTTGCGGTATTCGTCCAGGGTCGTGGCGCCGATGCAGTGCAACTCGCCGCGGGCCAGGGCGGGCTTGAGCAGGTTGGCAGCGTCCACGGCGCCTTCGGCTCCGCCAGCGCCCACCAGGGTGTGCAATTCGTCGATGAAGAGCACGACCTCGCCGGCGGCTTCGGAGATTTCGTTCAGCACGGCTTTGAGGCGTTCCTCGAATTCACCGCGGTATTTGGCACCGGCCAGCATTTGGCCCAGGTCCAGGGACATGACGCGTTTGCCTTTGAGGCCTTCGGGCACGTCGCCGGATTCAATGCGCTGAGCGATTCCTTCCACGATGGCGGTTTTACCGACACCGGGTTCACCGATCAGGACCGGGTTGTTTTTTCGGCGACGGGAGAGCACTTGGATGGTACGGCGGATTTCCTCGTCGCGGCCGATGACCGGGTCAAGTTTCCCGTCGCGCGCATCCTGGGTCAGGTCTTGGGCGTACTTGTTCAGCGCGTCAAAAGTGCCTTCCGGGTCGGGCGTGTCCACAGTCGTTGAGCCGCGGACCTCGGATAGGGCGGCTTGCACGCGATCGAAAGTGATGTTGCGGTCGCCGAAGATTTGAGTCAGTGCGCCGTGGGGTTTGGCCACCAACGCGGCGAAGAGCGTCTCGGTCGAGATGAACGAGTCACCCAGTTTGGCCGCCAGGGCCTGGGCCTCCTGGATGACCGCGCCGATGGCTGCGCCGGCTTGCACCTGTCCGCCCGATTGGCGGGGCAAGGCGGCCATGGCGCGGTCGACTTCGGCCAATAGGGCCGCGGGCTCGACACCGAGCTTGTTGAAGAGGGCTCCGAAGACTCCCTCACGTTTTTCCATCAGTGCGGAAAAGAGGTGCAGGGGAGTGAGTTCGGGGTGGCCGGATTCCTGGGCCTGGCTTTGGGCGCGGGACAGGGCTTCTTGGGCGAAGGTGGTGAAGGGTGTTTGCATGGTTGGTTTCTCCTGGTGCCTGGATCGCAGGCTCTTGGGGTAAAGCAATGGGCGTGCCATGCATGAATCGGGCTTCCAAGGGCCTGTGGCCGGGTTTGTTTTTGTCCAGCCAGTCAAAAAGGCAAGTGTGCTGCCAAATTGGCTGGGCTGCCAAAGCGTGCAGGTGGTGCCTGGGGGTGGGGCTGGGGTCCAGGAGCATCGCAAGGATCGGGGACGGCTGAGGCTCTTTGGCTTTGGCGAATACGGGGGCCGGTTGCGTCCGACTTTGAGACCCGCTTGGGCAGACCCGTGCTGTTCGCTTCGAGAAGTCCTGCACATTGAAATACTGGGCGTAGACTGGTTCATCACTCTGCCATCAAACCCAAAACTAGACTCTCTCACATCCCATGCAGATTGACTCTCCGTTGCGCAGGGTTGCGCTCGTTCCTTTCCTTCTCCTCGGTTTTGCCGGGGGCGCCATGGCCCAAGGCAACACTTGCTCCAATCCGCAGGTCATCACACCGGGAGCTTATTCCGGCACCGCTTTGGATGGCCAATTTTACTTCTACGCGGTCGACGTGCCTGCGGGATATGTCATCGACGTGGAAGAGACTCTCGACTCCAACCACGCCGTCTACGAGTTATGGGATGTCAGTTGTGTCAATGTGCTCAACAGTCATCATGGCCCCGGGCTCAATGATGTGCGCTGGTACAACACCACGGGCTCGGCCAGCCAGGTCGTGGTCAACGTTTGGCAGTTCTCATCGGTTGGTGGTTCGTCTACGGATTATGGCTTCAATCTGTCGGTCACCGCAGGGCCCTGCCCTGAGGATCGATTGGAGAACAATGACAGCTGTGCTGGGGCTGTTTCCGTTCAGGAAGGGTTGTACCTCGATCTCTTTGTGGCTGAAAACGACAAGGATTTCTACGCCTTTGATGTTCCTGTTGGAGCCACCGCCTCGATCGCCCTCCTCCACCCGGCCTCCTCGGGCAATGTGGATGGGTTCCTGCGCCAAGCGGGTTCGTCGGCCTGCGGTACTGGGCAGGGAGGTGGCGTGGACCTGTTGGCTTCGGCGGAAACCAACCAGGACTGGGACAGCATGGATTGGACGAACACGACGGGCTCCACGGCCTCGGTGGTGCTGGAGGTCCTTGTGCGCGACACCGCGGGATTCGATTGCAACACCTATGACCTGATCCTCAGTGGATTGGTGGCCCCGGGCACCTCGCAAATCGGTCCGGTGTTCTGCAACCCGATGGATGCAAATTCCACTGGAGTCCCCACACGCTTGGGAGGGCATTGGGGGTCGGGAGTCGGGAGCGATCTGCATCTCGACGCCACGAGTGGGCCGCCGAATCAGATCGGCTATGTGTTGGTTGGTTCCTCCGCTGCGGTTCCGGGCATTCCGATTTCCCAGGGCCGATTGTGCATGGGAACGCAGTCCACCGATGTCTTGGGCCGTTACAATGTGGATGGCGGACCCCACATTTCCGTTGGCATGTTCGACGCCAACGGCGTCTTGCAGAACCTGGTGGGCACTTCCGCCTCGGGTAGCGGGTTTGATGTGCCTTCCACCCTTCCAATTGCCGGATTCCCGACCATTGTTTCGGGATCGACCTGGCACTTCCAGCTGTGGCATAGGGAGAACGGGGGTGCTTCGAACTTCTCCAATGGGTTGTCGGTGACCTTCTAGGTACAGGTTGATGCCTTGGGCATGTTTTATGGCGTACAAGGCCGGGCACCCTGTTTGGGGTGCCCGGCCTTGTAATTGGGGTGGTGAACTTCGGTCTCCGCTACTGCTGGCGTTCGTGGGGGGTGGAACCGTACTCTTGGGTTCATGATTCGGATGCGTACATCGATTGCCTGGCTGCTTCCTTGTTTGTTGTTGCTCGCCTCGTGCAGGAGCCTCAAGCCGTCCCAGCTGTTGCCCATCATTAAGGGGGATCCGGCGGTGGTGGTGAAGAGTCTGCGCATGCCCAAGAGCGAGGTTTGGTATTCGCGGTTTGCCCATCACACCTGGTTGGACGTGCGACTGGAAGGCCAGGCGGATTGGATGCGGCTAGAGATTCCGACTCCGAGTTCGGGGATTCGGGTTTCGCACATCGGGGCGGAGAAGGCCTTTGCCAACAAGCGTTGGGGGCGCTCGATCCAGGTACGCACTGTGGTGAGCGGGCCGGAGGTGGCCGAGGTGGGGGAGCAGCTCGTGGCCCGCGCCCAGGCCATGGGGGATCCCAGCTATCGCGCCTGGCCGGGGCCCAACAGCAATACCTTCATCACGGATCTGGTGCAGTCGGTGGACGGCATGCACGTGAACATGAACAGCAACGCCGTGGGCAAGGACTTCGGTCTGAACTTCGGCCCCAGCGAAACCGGCGCCGGGCTAGAGATCGACGCGTACGTGTTCGGCCTGCAAGTGGGTTTGATCGAGGGCGTAGAGGTGCACTTCATTGGCCTAACTCTAGGTATCGGGGTTCAGCCAATTCGCCTCAAGCTGCCGTTCTTGCCTGAGCTTGGATTCTGAGCGGGACGGAATAGTCCTTTGGCCTAGGGCGGAAATCGCAATGTGGGGGTGAACCTGTGATCGAGCGGAGTAGGTGGGATACTCTGGGCCGGCCCCTCCCTTCCACCACCCCCCAAGACCCATACAAACCACGCCTGTAGCCTTCATTCTTGCGATGGTCGCCCTATGCCTGGCGTCCCCTGGTCTTGCTTCCCACTCTCCCGGTCCCCGTGTTCCGTTTCAGCCCCGAACGGTTACTTCGCCGTCGGGCGAGTGGAGCCTGCATGTGGATCCGGGCAAGGAATCCGGTTTGGGGCCTGGCGAGCACAAACTCAGTCACAAGGGAAAGCTGATTTGGCGAAAGTCCCTTCCGCTCACCCTACGTGGAGCGCGAGTCACGGACACGGGGCGTGTGATTGGAGTGGGGAGAACGGAAAAGCGAGTAGGGGAGACCGGCGAGTATTGGTGGGAGCGTGAGCAGCGCATGCTCATCATTGGCGCTGATGGCGCGATCATTGCTAACGAAGCAAATAGGAGCCTGGACGAACGACAAGTGGTTGTGCAGGCCCATCTTGATCGTGTTTTGATCCTAACGGTGGATGATTCCGGACATGAGGTGAGATATTGGCGGACCTACAAGCTTTCGACGGGTGAGTTCGAGGGCAATTGGTCCACCTCCTACCCTTTTAGTGTCTTCAAGGAAAAGGCTCTGCGGGGCAAAGCCGGTTTGTATCTCCGCGAATCGCGACCCGTTCCGGATACGGATCTCGTTCTACTGCATTGGTGGTACACGAACTACAAGTACCCGAGCAACCATGCGAGTGACGCCTATTCGAAGGATGGCGGCGTCTTTAGTCTTGTCGACCAGGATGGCCAAACGGTTTGGACACTGGAGCGTCGCGAGGCCTACACGATTCGGAATAACGAAGTAGAAGACGCCAACCTAGAGAGATTCGTGAAAAGTCATGGGACGATCATCAACACTAAATCGATGGGGCGCTTTGCCCTTTGGCTTCCACTGGAGAAGACATCGACCGAGTTTGTTGCGATTCGCCAAGGGGATGGCTGGGAGGTTTCATCGCAACCGCCGGAGCCATTTTCTTGGCAAGCACCAGCACCCCCTGAAGAGGCAATTCCTCTTCCCAAGTTGAAGCTCCCGCTGATCGCTAAGACTCACTTGGGACCTATTCCCGCTCAAGTTCCCATCCCAGCTGTTCGGGATGTTTGGGAGTTTGGATTCCAAACCAATGGCAATCTGCAATTCATTCGGAGGGAGGTGAGCGCTGAGAGCATGGTTCTCCTAGATGCCGAAGGCGCTGAAGCCCAGGTGGTCCCTCTCCCCCAAACCAATCCGGAAGGTGAATTACTGAAATGGCTCTCCTGCCATGGAAACACGTGGTACGCGGCCACTGCGGAAGCGGATGACTACAAGAGCCACAAACTGTATCGGTTTAACCCGGCCCACGAGACCCTCGAAGCTGTTGAGCCCAAATCAGGTTTTCGCTTCCCCACGATCTCTCGTTTGATTCCCTTGGGATCGGGAGGATTTGTCCTTCTGGGGACGTATCGTTACTCCAACACTTCAACCACAGTGTTGGCAAAGATCGCTCAAGACGGCGACGTGGAATTCGACCTCTCGAGCTATTCGCTTGTGGAGCAAGGCCTTGATTACTTCACTCCCAAGGATTTCGCGATCACTGCGGATGGCTTGATTGCGGTTCTTTCTGTCGTCGGGAACGATGTCGAAATCCTCTCGGCCGAGGGCAAGTTTATTCGGACTATCGATCTCGAAACCGCGTGGAAGAAGGAACCCTACTACCCCACGTACATAGGGGCCGACCCCGACGGAGGGTTTTGGGTGGAGGACGACCATCAGCTTTGGCGCATGAATTCGGAAGGTCAATTGTTGACCAAGATTGCCCCGCGATTCCCCGATGGATCAAAAATCGAGTTCGACGAATTCCAAGTTGCCGCTAACGGGGCAATTTGGAAAACAGATCGGCGCGTACTCGCATCATTTGGAGCGGACGGGGGAAGAGGACCACTTTTCGGGACCCCTCCTTCTACGGAATCTATTGCAGATCCTTTCTACGCCCAAATCGATCGGTTGGGCAGAATCTTGATCAATGACGACAGCAATGGATCCTGGCATGTGTTCGATTCGGAAGGCGCTGTGCTTTTTGCGTGTAGACTCCCTGATGCAGTCGACACCGACGACCAGCCGTTTGTTGGCATCGACGGAAAGGGCCATGTCCACATCCCTAGTCGCGATCCGGAGTACGAGAGTTACCTGCTGTACCGTTTCTCCCCGACAGGCGAACCAGAGAGAATTGTCAAGTTCCCAGCCCACCGCATGATGTTTGTGCGGGACACAGATTCGTACTGGGCCGACACATACAACAATTTCGAGCTGTTCAACGCGCAGGGAAAGGCGAAGGTCTCGGTTCGGCGCCGGCCCGATCGGGATTGGTGGCACTACGTGACCGATTGGCAGCTATCGTCCGATGGAAGCACATTGGCGGTGCTCGATTCGGGCACCTTGTGTCTATTCGACGGCGCGGGTGAGAATGGAAGCCAGATCACACTGCCGCGGGGTGCGGGCGCTTGGGATGTGGCTGTCACCGGTGGGTGGGTTGCCCTGGGCGGCGGAAGCGGGCATGTCGCACTGTTGGACCGGCGCGACCAGTCCTTTCATAAGGTCGTCACTCCTACGAACGAAAACCTATGGCGATGGGGATTCTCTCCCTCAGGACGTGAGCTTTGGGGCGTTGATATTCAAGCGCAAGAGCTCTACCGCTATGCGCTACCGCAGTGAAGTGCGGACTCCGGCTTCGGGTCGGGTATGCATGGATCTGAATATCCTGAGTTAGACGTCGCGGCAGCCAACACCGAAATTCCCAAACTGCGAGCCTGGATCGAGTGAGTGAGGACATACTAGGTGGCTGGCATTCCGTCGACCTGTTGAGAAGAACCATGTCCAAGTATCTCCTGTTGTTCGTTTGGTTAATACTCGGATCCATCGGCTCGCAGAGTCTGGTCTTTCCTCAGGAACCGGTTTGTGAAGAGGTTCTTGAAGATCCGTTCCATAGCGACGTGGTGATTAAACCAGGGCCGGTTGCCCGGTTCCAACCGGAAGCTCCCTCCGGGCAGGTCATTGCTGTGATTCCGCAGCCCGCGCATTTGCAAATCAACGAGGGGGCCCATTGGCTTGGTTTTGAGAGCTGGCTACGCATCTGTGTGAAGGATCAGGCGTTGCTGGACATGCGCATGGACCGGAGAGTGCTGGAGGTGGTTGATCCCTTGGGTTTGGGGATGTCCCTGTGCACCCACGAGGGCGGTTGCAGCGCGTCCATCACCCTTGAACTTGGTGGGGAAGCTGAGGTGTTCGGATCCGAGGGTTACCGGCTTTGGGTTTCGGAGGGTGGCATTGAAATCCAGGCGGCGAAGCCGGTGGGTGTGTTCTATGGCATCCAGACCCTGCGCCAATTGCTGCCCGAGCCTGTGGTCTATGGGACAAACCGAGCGTATCAAGGGTGGAGCGTGCCCCACGTGGAAATCGTCGATACGCCGCGGTTTCCTTGGCGGGGG
>JARGOW010000139.1 GCA_029212955.1 Planctomycetota bacterium
ACCCCCGGGCACGCTCGCTGATGTCCAAGGGCAACACCTCACCCACCATGCGCACGGATTCCTCCGCGGCCACACGAAAAGTGTCGATCAAGCGCTGCACTTCCCCCCGCGCGTCGCGCAGGGGTTTGCCCGCCTCCCTGCAAAGGACCGTGGCCAATTCCTCGAAGCGCTCCTCAAAGCGCGCCACGCAGTGCTGCAAAATCCCTTGGCGTTGAAAGGCGGGCATGGCTGCCATGGCCTTTCTGGCCGCCACCGTGCCCTCGATCCCCCGCCTAATCTGATCGGGATCTGCCATGGCGACCTGGGCCAGGGCTTCCCCCGTGAACTTGTCCAGAACCGTGATCTGAGCCTGGCTCGCTTCGGGGAGACCGGCCACATAGAGAGGATAGGAGGGTAGCGAGGTCGTCATGGGGTCTAGGAGTTTGGTTTTCTCACCACCATCATAAAAAAACCCCCGACCGAACAAACGTCCGATCGAGGGCAAAGACTCCGGGTCGAGAGAAAGGGTTGCCTGCCAGCACCCATACCAACCCGAAACCTCACAAAAAGGAGGATTACTTGAAACAGCCAACTTCGCTCGCGTGGGCCGACCATTTCATCGCTCGCTGATTCATTAGACCCATCGGCATATGCCAATGGAAACACCAACCAAAAAAAAAGGGGTTTATGCAACACGCCGTTTTTGCACGGCCTGACAGCCCCCAACCTCGACTTCTTTCAGAGAATTGCAAAGCTGCGCCGTGTTTGCCGCCACGTGTGCTCCCGGTCCCAGGGGTTCTGATAGGCTGCTCGCCATGGAAAGCACGCGCCTGCAAGACCGATGGAATCGGGATACCAGCGGAGCCCATTACGCGGGCCCGAGGTTCGCGAACGCCCGGCGCGCGGGGCATGATCCCAAAATGGTACACAGTCTGTTGGCCCAGTTTGCTGGCCCCACGCCCCTCAATGCCGTCCTGGACGTCCCCTGCGGCACCGGAAGGCTCCATGGAACCCTGTGCCAATTCACCCGGTCCCCCATTGGTTTGGACGCGTCGCCCTCCATGCTCGGATCCCACGCCTCCGAGCGCCGGATCCAAGGCAGCGCTTTCGCACTGCCCTTTCCCGACCAGAGTCTGGATGCGGTGGTCTGCTGTCGCCTGTTCCACCACCTGCAAACCGTGGAAGAACGCCGGGCCCTGATCGGCGAATTGCTCCGCATTGGATCCGGCCCGATTCTCATGTCTTTCTGGGATGCGTCCTCTTGGCATGCCTGGCGCCGGCGGGTCGGACTCCGTAAGACCCGCAACCAGGACCGCCGGGTGGCGGTGCACAAGAACGACCTGCGCCAGTGGATCGATTCGGAGGGTGGTCGGGTGTTGGCTTTCCGCCACTCCCTGCGCGGCGTGAGCCAGCAGGCCTTCGTCGCCATGGAACGGCGCCCCTAGAACATGGACTCCGCTGCCCCCGTGCTCTGGACCCAGGACCGTTGGAAGGTTTGGCATGTGCCAGGATTCGATCCCGGCCCCCTGGTCGAACGCGCCGCCGCGTCGGGCATGGCCGTTCAAGGCCAGTTCGAAAGCACCTGCGGATTTCAGGGCTATTGGAAAGGCGGCCCCCTGCGTTTCAAGACCGCCGTGCGCTACCAGGCCAAGCAACGGCTGCTCGGCCTTCAGCACCCGCGCCGGAGCGAATTTGAAAACCTGAACTGGTTGCGCGCCCGCATGTTCTGTGCGCCCCGGGCCCTGGCCGCCGCGGAATTTCGCCAACACGGATTGGTTCGGCATCAGTGGCTGTACACCGAATCCATGCCCAACCGAAGGACCTGGTCCGAAGCTTGGCCAGAACTGTTGCCCCCCGGACGCGAGCGCTGCATCGTTCACCTGGCCGACGAGGTGGCGCGCATGCACAGTTTGCACTTTGTGCACCGGGACCTCTTTCCCCGCAACCTCATGGTAGACCCCTCCAAAGGGGCGGAGCAACCCGTTGGCTTCTTGGACGCCTGGGCGGGTGGCCCGGGGATGGGGCTACGAGGACCGGCCTATGACATCGCTTGCCTCGCTTTGGATTGGCCCGATTCGTGGACCGATCCCGAGCAAGCGCTCTTCCTGAACAGGTATCTGGATCGGCGCAACGCCCACGGCAAACCTGTCAAACGCATTCCAGCCTGGATTCGCTCCGTGGAAACCCAACGGGAAACCTGGGTCCACAAACTGACCGCATCCTCCCGCCGGCGCGGTGGAAGGCCCATACCAAAATCGAATTGGCGCGCCCCCATTCGGGGCTGATTCAAGATCCCTGGGAATGCGCCCAACGACCCCACGGAAGGGAAATTGGCCCATTCCATCCGGGGTCTTGTCCTACCAACCCGCGGGAGCGCTGGCGCGTATCAGTTCGTCCATGGGGACCTGATGGTCGTGAACCACATCCATCCCCATCATCTTCTTTGAGCCGGGCATGACGAAGCAGGACTTGCCTGCCCCGGCTTCGAATTGCCCTTCGAATGCATCGACCACCTTCACATTGCCCTCGGAGCAGCAAACGCAGGTTCCTTCGCCCCCCTGCTCGGCCGTGTACCGATCAATCGCGAACACGGTTCCGAGCACGCCGACCTCTGCATCGGGGGTTTGGAAGGTCAATTCGCAGTTCTTCGATTTGAAGTCGGGGCCGGTTTGAATGTAGAAGCCGCCCGATTCCCCAACCATTCCCAGTTGGAAATCCGTATTGGAAGCGACTTGGCTCAGGCCAGAAAGATCCAACGCGCTACCCTCGGCCACCGCCACCTGGAAGTAGCGGCCATAGGCCAGGCGCAAGCCTCCCCCGTCCACGGCGGCCACACTCTTAGCCTGGCTCAATCGCTCTCCGATCTCCTCCGGACTGGATGCGGGGTCCACGGACTCCCCGTCGATGGTCCACTCCAAACCGGTCAAATCATCGGGCAGACTCCACGCCACGAGGTTGGGCTCGAAGGGTACTTTTTTCTGCCCTCCACCCAGGAACTTGGGTCCCAGGAAGAACAACAAAAGGGCTGCAGCCGCCGCCATGGGGGCCCAGAATTGGAGTAGTGTGCCTGGTTTCTTCGGCGCAGATCCACGGGACCGGACCTGGCGAACGGGCTCGGATTGCGACGCAGCGGAGGATGCGGTCGTTTGGCTGCGCGCATCCCGGCGGGGCCCGGATTCGGAAACCGGAGCGGCTCCATCCTCCTGGGATTGCTCCAATGCGTTGTCCTTCGACCCGAGGAATTGGCCGCGCATGCGATTGCGAAAATCGGGATCCGGCGCCGGAGCCTTTTCACAGCTCAAGACTTCACCGAACGATTCGTGCAGTTCCCCTGCCGGTCCCTCGCTTTCGGATTCGACGGCTTCTCCCGCCAGGAATTGGGCCTTCAACGCGGTGCGGAAGTCCTTCCGTGCCGGCTCGACGGGTTGGGCACGCAGGACCGACTCCAGGCGGTCGGAGGGATCCGACGCACCCTGGGGAATGCCGTGGCCGAAGGGATGTTGGTCCTTCGACATCACTCGGCCCCCTCTACGATGAACCCCTGCCCCATGGGATCCAGGTGGGCCAACCCCTGACGCAGCTCCTCGAGAGCCCTCGAGTAACGCTTTCGCACGGCGACCTCGTTGCGGTCCACCATTTTGGCGATCTCCCCGAAGGACAAACCCTCGTGGAACCGGAGGACAAAGGTGGTACGCAGTGTTTCGGGCAGGGCTTCGATGGCTTCACCCACCGTGGTCCCCATCTCCTTGGAGTCCATCACGTGGGCAGGACCCGGCCGGTCATCCTGGAGGCGTTCACGGCCCAGGGAATCGTCCAGTTCCTCCTCCTGGCTGCTCTGCTGATTGCGCCGGGATCTCCAAAAATCGCGCACGCGGTTGGTGGCGATTGTATAGACCCAAGGTTTCAGGGAACGCTGGGGATCGTATCGGTCGAGGGCCTTGTGGATCTGCATAAACACGTCCTGGGTCAGATCCTCGGCAAGGTGCGATCGCCCCACCATGCGCCAGATGTACTGGTACAGCGGGTCAAAGAAGGTCTCAAAAAAGGCCTCCATGGCCCCAGGGCGACGGTCTCGCAGGGCGGTGCGCTGCTCAAGTGTCATGTCGAGGGGTCCAGGCTTGCGGGCGGCCACGGCGTCGCCAGCGGGATCGATGTCAGGATTCAACGTTTGGATGCCCCTTGTTCGGAGTGGGTAACTCGGTGTGACCAGATCGCCACACATTTCGATACCTACTCTAACGCCCAATCGTGGCTGGAAGCACTTTCCTTGCCCACCGAACGCCCAATCCATTGCCTTTTTCGTGCAAAAAAAGTAAATGAAGGCCGCAATTCCTGCCTAACACCTGCGTAGGGGAGGTTGAGTCACCACCAATCCCCCAATTTTCAAGCTATGACCCTTCTCACCGCCCTGCTCGCGCTCACGCCCACCGTGGCGCCCGCACCGACCCCCGCCCCCGTCTCCCAGGACCTTCTCTCGATCTTCATCGAGAGCACGGACAACCTGCTCAAGCACCCCAAGGACCAAGCCATGCGCGGTGCCCTCGACCTGCTTGGCGAGCGCCTGCTGGAATTGCCGGGTGAAATCCCGGACCTGCGCGACATGCCCGCGCACCTGATCCCCATGGTCTACGACATGGTGGGCTCCGCCAAGACCATCCGCATCATGGATGCCCGCGAAGCCTCCTCCATGATCCCGGTCTCCGCCCTGGTCATGGTCGACCCGGGCGACCAGGAAAAGGCCACCCTTTGGATGACCACCATGGAAGGCCTGTTGCGCCAGGCCGGCGCGCCCGTCGGCGCCCGTGACGCCGAAGGTTGGTTGCCCTTTGAAGGTGCCCCCTTCCCCGTCCGCATGGGCGTAAATGATGGAGCCCTCGTGCTCGCTGCCTCCGAGCCCACCGTGGGTCCGCTCTCCCTGGATTCGGCCACCCTTCCCAACGGAATCGCCCCCTCCTTCGCCGCCCGTATCGACTTGGGGACCGCCCTCGAAATGGTCATGCCCATGCTGGAAATGGCCGAGCCCGAAATCGGCGGCATCGTGGCCGACGTGACCGGAGCCCTTCGCTTGGACGACTTCTCCATGGAGATGGCCTGCGGGTCCGACGCCTCCAAGAGCTACACCTCGGTCGTGCTGCCCGGCTTTGGTACCGCCATGCGTGAAATGGGCGCCCTGCCCGCCGAAGGCTTGACCTCCGCAGACCTGAAGCTGATCCCCGCCGACGCCACCATGGCCAACATTCAGTCCTTTGACATGAATGCCATGTTCGACGTGGTGCTCGACATCGCCGAGCCCTTCCTCGCCGAAGAAGGCATCGAAGATCCGATCGCCATGGTCGAGGGTATGACCGGCGTGAACATCAAGCGCGATCTACTGGACCACCTGGGAACCCACATGGGCTCCTACTTCTCCGATAGCACCGGCGGCGGTGGTTTGATGTCCATGGTGATGTTCATGGAAGTCAAGGACGCTGAAAAGCTGAACGCTGGTATCCAGCGCATCTCCGGCCTTATCAACGGCGTGCTCGCCCAGGAAGCGGAAGGCTACGTCCAGATGCGTAGCATCGACCGCGGCGGCAAGACTTGCCACACGCTGACCTTCCCCGGATTGCCCGTGCCTTTCGAGCCGACCATGGTTATGGGCGAGAACAACCTGTTCATCGCACTCACCCCCCAAGCCGCCCTGGTGGCCGCTCAAATGGAAACCGGCACCGGTGCCGGCCTGATGGACAACACCCAGTTCGCCACCAACTTCGACGGCAACTACGAGAACCTGTACGGCGTTAGCTTCTTCCGCGACGACGCATTCATGCGCGAAGGCTACGGCCTCACCAGCCTGATCTGCTCCGGCCTTTCCAATGGCGTGCGCTCCAAAATGAACAGTCAGCGTGATGCCGGCCTGATCATGCCCACCTTCCCCGAGCTGATGAAGAACGTGCGCCCCACGGTCGGCGTCACCCGGGTCAACGAAGCCGGCGACTTTGTCACCACCATGGAAGGCGACCCCTCCTTCCTGGTCAACATGACCCGCGGAGTGGGTTACATGGTTAGCAACCCCACCGCATGGATCGGTTTCATCCCGGCCTTCGCCGGCATCGCCGAGCAAAACTTCTAGGCAGCCCCCTAGGGACTACCCAAGGACATGAAGCCCCCCCGGCCCCGCGGCCGGGGGGGCTTCTTCGTTCCACTCGGTCCCACCCGGCCGCGAGTGTCCGCCCGATTCAGGGGCTAGGGCTCGCAGCCGGTGACTCAGGATCGCACGCAATTCCCTAATGGAGCTTCCAAGTGGCCTTTCCGAGACGGCCTTGGCGAGCGCTCCGATTTGGTGCACCGGCCCTACCTACAATTGCGGATTGAGAGGTGGGCCCCGCCGGCCCCCCCAATCGCCCCCTGCTACCATGAAGCCGCTCCCCTTCCTCCTCGTTGCCCTCACGCCCCTGCTCATGCTGCGCGAGGTTGGTTTGATCGATTCCCAGGAACCCGCCCCGGACGAGGTGCTGGCTGCCGTCACAGAAGACTCGGAGCCTAGCTCCCGGACCAACCGCCCGGTCAAGGTCAACGCCCCCGCACCCAAACACGTGGCCAAGCAGGATTCCAACGCAGGACTTCTGGACCAACCGGAGGCCGACGAAGCGGTCGAGGTCATCGAACCCACGATTGAGGAAGTGCAAGCAGTGGCCGAGCCCCAGATGCTGGCCCAAAGCGAACCCGGCCGCGCACACCACCCCCGCCGCCGCGCATCCCAACGCCTACCCGGGCGCACCTTCGCCCCCATCGGTGTGCCCCTGGCCCAGCATGTGAACACCGGTCAATTCGCCCTCAACCTGCGCGCCTCCCAAAACACTTTTGAAGGACTCCGCGACAGCCGGGAGGACCTATCCAGCGCCGATGTGTTTGCCCGCGGTTTCGCTATCGCCCCCACCGAGGGAGTGGACCGGCTCTTCGAAGTCGAAGCCATGTTCGGTTTCGACGAGCGCCTGGACCTGTACTTCGTGGTGCCCTACTCCACCCACAACATCGATCAGGACTTGACCCTGGGCGGTACCAGCGACGTGGAATCCGATGGCCTTGGCGACATTCAAATCGGCGGTGTTTTTCGCTCCTACGACCACGGGCCCACCCGCGTCAGCTACATGGCTGGCATCAGTTTGCCCACGGGAAAGGTCAATGAATCCGGCGAGTACGACGGCATGGCAAGCACGAAACTGCCCTATCCCTTGCAACTGGGATCGGGAACGTTCGATCTGCTGCCCGGCGTCCTGATCGAGAGCCAAAGAGGCGACATGCAATGGGGCGCCCGCGCCTCCGGCCGCATCCACCTGCAAAGCGCCCACGACGAGGCGTGGTTCCGATCCAACTCCGGCCGCGTGGACCTCTGGGTCGGAACGGAAGTTGGCGAAGACGTGCGCGGAACCCTGCGCGCCCAAGCCGATTGGTGGGGCGACCTACACGGCGCAGACCCGGACCTGGTGCAACTGCGCAATCCCCTCGAAGATCCCCTGCGTCAGGGCGGCAGCCGAGTCACCCTCTTCGGCGGCCTCGGCAAAGATCTGGACAAGAACGGCAACAACCACCTAGGAATCGAAGTCGGCTTCCCCGTGGAAGAATGGCTCGACGGCCCCGCCCTTTCACAGGACTGGACCGCCGTCATCGGCTGGCGTTTGCGGTTCTAGGCGAAGGATGGAGGGAGAATGCCTGGTACCCTCCATCCCACAATTTATTCGGATTCTGTGGCACGCTTTCATGGATTGCGGGGACTATCCCACATGCCCGCCATGGAACACTTCCCTGACCTCACGCCCGACCAGATCGAACGCACCACCGCCCGCCTGCACCGCGTAGCCCGGGCCTGGGTCGACGATGCTGGAGCCCGGGACCTGGCGCAGATGGCGTGGCTCAAGGTCAGCGCGGGCGAGTTTTCTGGAGTCCGCAAGCTCGAATCCTTCCTGATCGGGGTCGTGCGCAATCTGGCTCGCAAGGAGGCCCGGGGCCACAGCCGCCGCGCCCATCGCGAAGAACAGGTCGCACGCCCGGAGGGCATTCCCTCCGCCGCCGAGCTGGCCGAACGCAATGAATTGGCGGCGCGCCTGGCCAAAGCCATCGGCGAATTGCCCGAGCCCCAACGTACCGCAGTGCTGTTGCGCTACGACCAGGGTCTCACCGCCGCCGAAATCGCACGCACCCTAGACGTGGGCCCCGGCACCATTCGCACCCGCCTCTCGCGCGCCCGCAAAACCCTGCGAGACAAACTCCAAGATTCCACCGACCCCCAGATCAACTGGGCCCTCATTTTGCCCGCCTGGGCACCTAAACCGACCGTTTCCTCCGCTATTGGAGTCGTTTTC
>JARGOW010000140.1:0-7755 GCA_029212955.1 Planctomycetota bacterium
CCCGTATCACCTCAATATCTCCATGATCACGGCGGGTGGGCTGACGCTCATGCTGCGCAAGTATCTTTCCACCAGGGAGTCCCCGGTGGCGCGAATCTTGCACGAGGTCAGCGAGGCCGCGACCCAGGGGCACGCCAACTATCCGATCGAGGAACTGGCCCAGGCTGTCATGGAGGATGGTGTGCGCCGCGGCGCCACCGACATCCATGTGGAGCCCGAGGAGTTCTTGACCCGGGTGCGCTTGCGCATAGATGGGGTACTACAGGCCGGTGAATCCTTGCCCAAGGAAACCACCGATGCGCTCATCTCGCGCATCAAGATTTTGGCGGATCTGGATATCGCGGAGAAGCGCCGACCCCAGGACGGACGTATGCGTACCGAAGTGGACGGCCGCGAAGTGGATATGCGTGTGAGCCTGATTCCCGTGACCTTCGGAGAAAATCTGGTTCTGCGGGTGTTGGATCGTTCCTCAGGAACCATCGCATTGCCCGGACTTGGATTCGAAGAGTCCATCTGCAAGCGTCTTAATGATATCAGCGATGCCCCCCATGGCATCTTCCTGGTTACCGGGCCCACGGGCAGTGGCAAAACCACGACCCTGTACTCCCTCTTGGCCCAGGTGGATGCCCTTTCTCGCAATGTGGCCACGGTGGAAGATCCGGTTGAATATCAGGTTCCGCTCGTGCGGCAAAGCCAGGTGGAATCGGGGATTGGATTCGGTTTCCTTGAGGGTTTGCGTTCGTTGTTGCGCCAGGATCCGGATGTGATTTTGGTGGGCGAGATCCGCGACCCTGAAACCGCTGAAATGGCCATCAAGGCGGCCATGACCGGGCACCTGGTGCTTTCAACTCTGCACACGAACAGCGCCATCGGAGCCATTCCGCGCCTGCTCGACCTGCGCATACCCGCTTACTTGCTGGAGGACTCCATGCTGGGCGTGGTGGGACAACGCTTGGTGCGCAAGGTTTGCGCGGTTTGCGCGGAGCCCTATGAACCCACGCCGGATGAATTGATCTTCCTCGAGGGGAACATCGGAACCCCGCGGAAGGGGGTGGGCTGCGACCACTGCGACCAAACGGGATTGAGCGGACGCTTGGTTTTGCACGAGCTGTTCATGCCCGACAAGGAATTCGGCCGGCTGCTACGGGATGGAGCCAGTGTGGGTGAAATCCACAGCCACGCCAAAGAGACGGGCTACATGGACATGGCCGATGACGGGCGGGCCAAGGTCCGTGCGGGAATCACCACCATCGACGAAGTCCTACGTGTGGCCACCGCAGGCTGATCGAAACCAAACCCATGACCCACTTCCAGTATTCGGCGATCGCAGCCAATGGACAGAGTTTGAACGGCTACGCGGCCGCAGAAAATCTATTGGATTTGGATCGCGTGCTCGAGGGCCGGGGGTTGACCCTGACCTCCGCCAAGGAGAGTAAGTCCAAGGCCGGTGGGGGGGGCAAACCATTCAACTCCACCGAATTGGTGTTCTTCACCACCCAATTGGCGACCCTGCTTTCTGCGGGTGTACCGATCCTATCGGGGTTGGCGGGTGTGGCGAAGCGTATGCCCACCAAGCACGGACGGGAATTGGTTCAACGTTTGGTTGTGCGTTTGGAGGGCGGGCTTGGTTTGACCGCAGCCCTGTCGGAGGAATCCAACTCCTTCCCCGAGGTCTACCGGGCCTGCGTGCGCGCGGGCGAAG
This sequence comes from Planctomycetota bacterium, assembly GCA_029212955.1. Taxonomy (GTDB): domain Bacteria; phylum Planctomycetota; class UBA1135; order UBA1135; genus NORP259. The sequence continues at coordinate 1,703 of JARGOW010000140.1, forward strand.
TCTCCGGTGCCCTGCCCGACATCCTGGTTCGCCAATCCAAGTTTCTGGAGTGGTCGCGGGCGATTCGCATGACGACCATGCAGGCACTGATTTACCCGGCCATGCTCGTACTCGCGATTCTGATGCTGATTGTCATTCTATTGACCTTCGTATTGCCGCGCCTGATGAAGCTGTTTCCGGGGGGGCGCGATACCCTGCCCATGCCGACTCAGATCGTCATGGCTTGTTCTGACTTTTTAATGAACAACATTGCGCTCCTGGGTTTCGGCACTTTCGCCGTGGTAGGTGGCTTGTTTTTTGCGCGCAAGTCTGCGGATGTTCGCCAATGGATTTCCAAGCAGGTCCTGCGCATTCCCCGCTACGGTAAGCTGGCGGGAATGATCGCCACCAGCCGGTTCGCGTCCACCGCGGGAACCCTGCAAAACGCGGGCTGTGACATCGGGACCGTTTTGGAAGTGGCTGGCAACACCTGCGGAAACGCGCATATGGAGCATGGTTTCCTGCAGGTGGCCAAAGAGGTTCGCCGCGGGCGAACCATCACCGAGTGCCTGGAGGAGATCGGTGGTATGGATCCGCTGTTGATCCAGATGACGCACATCGGTGAAAGCTCGGGAGACCTTTCCGGTTCCCTGGGACAGCTGGCTGAATACTACAACGCCGAAGTGCCCAGGGCCGTCAAGTGGTTCCTGGCCCTGCTCGAGCCCACCATCCTGTTCGTGGCTGGCGGTATCGTGGCTTTCATTTTGCTGGCCACCATGCTTCCCATCCTTTCCATTTATGACTCGGTCGGTTGATATGAAGTGCAAACCCACAAACAAGAGCCGTGCGGGATTCACCCTGATCGAGATGGTCGTGGCCGTGTCTATCATGGCCATTATCGCGGGAGCCGCCGTGCCTTTGACAACGCGCATGATCACGCACCAGGCGCGCACCTCCACCCAGGAGGAGCAAACGGAAATTACAGCTTCGGTCGGCCGCTACTATGCGGATACCGAGCAGCTACCCGCTTCTATCGGAGCCCTGTTGATCGAGCCCGCCGGTGTTTCCGGATGGACCGGGCCTTACGCGGAGAGCATCTCCACCGACCGGATCACCGGGCTCATGACCCATCAGGTGGACGCCTGGTCCAGGGCCTACAGCGTCACCTTATCCGGGGATGAATGGACTGTGAACAGCGCGGGGCAGGATGCAAATTTCGGTACCGCCGATGACATCACCACCTCCATCGACGTGACCTATCTGCGCCGGGAGCGCACGGTGGCCCGCCTGAAAATCCTGAACCAGGCCATCGTCCAATACAACGGAGCCTGGTTGGAGGACGACCCTTTGCCCGCCGAGTGGAACTCCGCATTCAACAAGCTGGTTTCCCGGGGATATCTGCCCAACGATTCCCGCTTGGCGAACGATGGCTGGGGGGATGCCTTCCAGGAGTCCCCGGCCGGGGCTTTCCCCGTGGTCCAGGTTGAATCCACCCACATGCCGGGTTCCTGACCGGTCGGCTTCGGAGCCATGTTTCGGAGCCTTCCCAAGTGGGGCCCTGGCTGGCCATCCCAAATCTCAATCCGTCCGCCATGTATCGGGGCCTTTGCGGAGATCCTTGACCTGAATGGCCCCGCTCGCTGGCGTGGCAGAATTGGTTATGGGGCCATCCTTGGGTGGAGACCGGAGGCGCAGGTCGTTAAGATGCCACCAGCAAAATACCCCGGGGACCCCAGGATGTTGCATTCTGGTTCCGCTGCCTGCCCGGCCGAGTTCAAAGTGAGCCCGGCGGAATGGGGTCGGAAGGGGAAAGGAAAAGCCCATGCCTATCGATTTCGAACAAGATTACGGCGTCAACGCCGGGTACGTCCAAGACATCTACGAGCAGTGGATGCAGGACCCTTCCAGCGTGGAGGAAACCTGGAGAGAGATCTTTTCATTGGCCGCGGGTGAAGATGCCCCAGCCGCCAGGAAAGCTCCGGAAAGCACTCCGGCTGCCAAGCCCACAGGACCCGGGGTACCCCAAACCGAGGGCGAATTGGAGCCCCTCCGGGGTGTGGCCGGCAAGATCGTAAGCAACATGGAGGCCAGCCTGTCGATCCCGACGGCCCCTTCCGTGCGCACCATTTCGGCCAAAATCCTTTCGGAAAACCGGGCCCTGCTCAACGAGCACCTCATGGTTCGCGCCTACAGCAAAGCCTCGTTCACCCACATTTTGGCCTTCGCCCTGGTCAAGGCCATGGCCGAGTATCCCGCCGTGCAGTCTTCCTACGTGGAAGTGGATGGCAAGGGGCACCGGTTCACCCCGGCCCATGTGAACCTCGGAATCGCCATCGACGTTCCCACCCCCAAGGGCCGCATGTTGGTCGTGCCCAGCTTGAAGGGAGTGGAATCCTTGAACTTCAAGGACTTCTACGGGGTCTTCGATGACGCCATCCAACGCGGTCGGGTGGGCAAACTTACGGGCGAGGACTTCAAGGGCACCAGCTTCACCCTGACCAACCCTGGCGGTTTCGGTACCTCCATGAGCGTGCCGCGCTTGATGGTCGGACAGGGCGTGATCATCGCCGCCGGCTCCATCGGTGTGCCGCCGGAGATGGGGGGCCTGTCCAAGCAGGCCCTGGCCGATATGGCCGTGGGCCCGGTCATGACCATCACCAGCACCTACGATCACCGGGTGGTCCAGGGCGCCGAGTCAGGCCTCATGCTCAAGCGGGTGGATGACCTGCTCCAGGGCGCAGACAACTTCTACGAGGAGATTTTCGAATCCTATCGGGTCCCGTGGACACCCGCCAAGCCGAGCACCGACCTGGGCCTGGGCCGCGATCCCGAAGCCACCCAGGTGTCGATCTGGAAGATGATCAACGCCTACCGCAGCCGGGGTCACCAGATCGCCGACCTGGATCCGCTTTACTACCGACCCGAGTACTTCGAGTCCCTGGACCCCGCCAGCTACGGCTTGACCGTTTGGGACTTGGACCGCACTTTCCATTCCGGCGGCATCGGCGACAAGCAGCGCACGACCTTGCGCGAAATCCTGGCCCACCTGCGCCGCGCTTACTGTCGCCGTTGGACGGTGGAGTACATGCACATCACCGATCGGGATCGGAAACTGTGGATCCGGTCCCGAGTGGAAGAAACCGAGCACCGATTCGATTTCGAAAAGGAAGACCGCAAGGACATATTGACCTTGCTCTCCCGCGCGGAGAACTTCGAACGATTCCTGCATACTCGCTACGTGGGAAACAAGCGCTTCTCCTTGGAAGGCGCCGATACCATGATTCCTGCGCTTTCTGAAATCCTGGAGCGCGCCGCGTTCCATGGGGTTGAGAAGGTCGTCATCGGCATGGCCCACCGGGGTCGGTTGAATGTGCTTGTGAACATCATGGGGAAATCCCACCGGGATGTGTTCCGCGAGTTCGAGGCCGTGTTGTTGCCGCTATCCGAAGAAGGGTCCGGCGATGTGAAATATCACCTGGGCCAAAAGGGCAAATTTGTCTCGCGCAAGGGCAAGGAAATCGAGGTCATTCTGTCGGCCAACCCCAGTCACCTGGAAGCCGTGGATCCCGTGGTGTGCGGAATGGCGCGGGCCTATCAGGACGAGATCGGCGACACGGAACGCAAGAAGGTCATGGCCGTGCTGATCCATGGCGACGCGGCGTTCGCAGGCCAGGGCGTGGTCCCCGAGACCTTCAACATGTCGGAACTGCGCTCGTTCACCAACGGGGGCACGGTGCACCTGGTGGTCAACAACCAGATCGGTTTCACCGCCAGCCCGCGCGACCTGCACTCCACGCAGTCTTGCACGGACGTGGCCAAGGGGGTGGAAGCTCCCATCATGCACGCCAATGGGGACTTCCCCGAGGCGGTGCTACGCTCCTCCCGCGTGGCCGTGGACTATTGCCACGAGTTCGGAGCCGATTCGGTCATCGATATGGTTTGCTACCGTCGATGGGGACACAACGAAGGCGACGAGCCGGCCTACACCCAGCCCTTGCTCTACGCACAGATCGCTAAAATGCGCACGGTGCGCGTGAATTACACGCGCCTGTCGATCCGGCGCGGAACCCTGACCGAGGTGGAAGCCGCGCAGATCAGCTCGGATGTGGACGAAGAGATGCGCATCGCCCTGGAAGAGCAACGCGCGGAGCCCAAGCGTGAGCTGGACAAGACCGAGGTTCTGGACATGACCGTGGACCACGAGGGCGACTACGCCGCCAGCGTGGAGGTGCCGACGGGATGTGAAAACGACCGCCTGGTTCAGATGATCGACAAGCTCAACACGGTTCCCGAGGGATTCGTGACCCACCCGAACCTGCTCCGACAACTGCGTCGCCGCGAAAGCATGGTGCGCGGGGAAAAGGACCTGGATTGGGGTTGCGCCGAGGCCTTGGCATTCGGAAGCCTGGTGCAGGACGGCGTCTCGATCCGGCTGTCGGGCCAGGATGTGGGCCGTGGAACCTTCAGCCACCGCCACGCCGTCATCCGGGACCAAACCAGCGATGCGGAACACGTGCCCCTGCAGCATCTGAGCGATGGGGATGGAACCTTTGAGGTTTGGAACTCGCTGCTTTCAGAGGAGGCCGTTCTGGGTTTCGAATATGGTTATTCCCTGGCACGTCCGGGATCCATGGTGATTTGGGAGGCTCAATTTGGCGACTTCGCCAACGGGGCCCAGGTCATGATGGACCAGTTCATCGCCTCCGGAGAAAGCAAGTGGAAGCAGAAAGCCGGCCTGGTCCTGCTATTGCCCCACGGCTACGACGGGCAGGGTCCCGAGCACTCCAGCGCGCGCCCCGAGCGTTACTTGGGGCTTTGCTCGGGCGGCAACATGACCGTGGCGAACTGCACCACAGCGAGCCAGTTCTTCCACCTGATGCGCCGTCAGGGTCAGCAGGCGGAGCAACGACCCTTGATCGTCTTCACGCCCAAGTCGTTGCTGCGCGACAAGCGCGCGGCCAGTCCCATCGAGGAATTCACCAAAGGAGGCTTCCAAGAGCTCCTGCTGGACGATTCGGTGGATCCCAAGGAAGTACGACGCGTCATGCTGTGCAGCGGCAAAGTCTACAACGACCTGAACGATCACCGCATCGCGAAGGGTCTCAAGGACGTGGCCATCCTGCGTTTGGAGCAGCTCTACCCGTTCCCGCGCCGGGCGATTCTGGACGCCCTCGCCAGCTACAACAATCCGACCGTGACCTGGGTCCAGGAAACGCCGCGCAACATGGGACCCTGGTCCTTCGTACTGCAGCGCTTCTACGACATGGACGTGCCGATCCGTTACGCCGGCCGCCCTGAGAACTCCAGTACGGCCACCGGATCCCACAGTCGACACCTTGCCGAACAGGCGCACTGGGTGGAGATGGCCCTGGGAGAATGAGGATGTAGGCGGCGCTGACCGACCGAACCCCCGGATGGTTTTCACAGGGGACTGGCATGCTTGTCGGTCGAATTGTGAAGGCGCTCCGGGGTTTCCTCAGATATTGGCGAGGAAGGGGGACGGGAGCTTGATCTGCGTCTAGGCGGCCCTGGAGCTTCTCAAGAATCGGGTACTCTAGAAGACGACACTCCCGTGGACTCCTCCCTAGACTGATATGAAGCAATTCAAAAGCATCCTCGTTGGAATCGATTTCTCCGCCCGCTCCGGCCGCTTGACGGAAGGAGCACGTTCCGTGGTTCTTCAAGCCCTGCGCATCTCGAAAGAGACCGGAGCGAAACTGCAATTCCTGTACTCAAAGGTTCGCGACACCGAGGAAGAGCACGGGCCCGATCTGGACATCAGCGCTGGCGTGGAGGAGTGGAAATTCCTGTGTCAGGAAGGGGGGATCGAAAACCCCGATTATGTGGAGTCCGAAGAGGCGCCCTGGTTGGCCTTCATCCATCGGGTGCTCTCGGGGGGGTACGACCTGGTCATGGTGGCCAAGCGCAACCGGACCCGCCGCATGGACAAGCAGATGGGCAGCGTCAGCATGAATCTGATCCGCCAGTGCCCGTGCCCGGTTTGGGTCGTGAATCCGAGCCACGAGCACGACGATGGACCGATCTTGGCGGCCACAGACCTGCGGGAGGTGGGC
>JARGOW010000140.1:7765-8304 GCA_029212955.1 Planctomycetota bacterium
AATTGGCCGCCTCCCTGGCCCAGCTGGAAAGTCGGGAGTTGTACGTGGTGCACGCCTGGCAGATCCCCTTCGAACTCCAGGTCAGCGCCTCCCGCATGAGTGAAGGCGAGTACAAACAGCGCACCGACGCCGAAGCCGAGGAAGCCCGCAGCGCCGTGCGAGCCATCCCCGGGATTAAGGAACTCGGGGACAAGGCCCACATCATGATCGCCCTAGGCGCACCTTCCGCCGGTATCCTGGCGGTCGAACGCAAAATGGAACCCTGCCTCACCATCATGGGCACGGTCGGCCGCGGGGGCATCCCCGGCTTCCTAATGGGCAACACCGCCGAACGCCTCATCTACAAACTGGAATCGTCCCTCCTAGTAGTCAAACCCAAAGACTTCGTCTGCCCGGTTGGGTGATGGATAGTCGGTTGCCGGCATAACTGGCAGCTGGGGGGATATTCTTGTCAATCGGCCTGCTCATTGGAGTAGGCCGATTGTTTTTGGGGGAGCCATCCCTATGACCGTGCAGGGCGGGAACTCCTGCGACGCTAG
>JARGOW010000141.1:0-4923 GCA_029212955.1 Planctomycetota bacterium
GGAGGATGACAGTCCCGTGCAGAACCCGGAAAAGCTCTACAAACGGAAGGGCTTCTTTGCCTTTGCCTTGCTTTGTGCAGCCGTATTCGTCGGCCTGATGTTCGTAGAAATCCCCGCGCTGTATCCCCTGTTCCAGGTGGATCGGGTCGGATTCCCGCCCCTGTGGACGGTAGGCAAGTGATACGTCGGTGGGCTTCTTGGACAGGATTGAGCAAGGGCCGCCTGGCCTGGCTCGGTCTGTACCTGTTGCTTGCACTCGGCGGCCGCTACATGGCCGGGGCCCACCTGGACGGGTACGGCTCCTACGAGGACGAACCGGCCCACATGGTGACCGCGTCTATGATGCGCGGCTACGCCACCGCACCTGACCCGCTGAATCCACTGGCTTACGTGAAGGACTACTACCTTCACTTCCCCAAGGTCGGCGTGGGGCAATGGCCCCCCGTGCTCCACTTTTTCCTGGGTGGACTCATGGTGCCCTTAGGGGTTTCGCGCTGGGCCCTTCTGATCGGATCGTGCCTGATTGCCGCGTTGGCGGCCCTTGCCACCCGCACCCTGGCACGCTCGTACTTGAATGAGCCACTGGCCAGTTTGCTGGGCATGCTCCTCCTGGCCTTGCCCTTGGTGCAAAACCTATCGGCCACAGCCATGACCGAGTTGCTGTTGGCGGCGGAGGGAACCTTCGCCGTGTACTGCTATGCCCGGTACATGAAAGAGGGCCAACGGTACCACGCGCTCTGCTTTGGCTTTTGGACGGTCCTTGCTGTACTGACCAAGGGCAGTGGCGTCGGTTTGGTGATGGTTCCCATCCTCACCCCGCTCATCGCTGGTAAGCCCCGGCGCATGTTCTCCGTGGGAACCGTGGTCTCCGGCATCGTGGTGGGGGTCGTCGGCTTGACCTGGTACACGAGCACACTGGAATACTCCCAGGCGACTTGGGCGGGCTCGGGACGATCCGCGGGGGAATACTCCATGGCGGCCGCCGATTACTACTCGCGCGAATTGGTCATGATCCTGGGATCGGTGGTTTCCGCCTTGGCGGTGATCGGATTGATCGCGGGGCATGCGGATCCCCATGCGCGCGATCAGAACGCCGCATGCTTGGCCTGGCTCATTGGGCTCACCGCATGCTACCTCTTTGTTCGCACGGGCATTGAAATGCGCCACTTGGCGGTTCTCCTGCCCATTTCGTTGGTACTGGCAGGGCGCGGCTCCATTTGGATCTGGCGCATGCTCGGCTGGCGTCCGGCGCGGCAAGCGATCCCCGCCGGCACGCTCATAGTGCTCGGGTTCACCCTGCAGGCTTTTGCTCCGATCTCCCCGAATCACCGGGGTTTCCGCGAAGCGGTGCAATGGGCCGTTCAGGATCCTGAGTTGGAAAAAGCTCCCTGGTTGGTTTGCTCCGACGCCAGCGGGGAGGGACTGATGGTCTCCGAGGCCGTGCACCTGGATCCCCGACACGAAAGACTGCAGGTTCTGCGCTCCTCAAAAATTCTTGGACAGGACGACTGGCTGGGCAATTCCTACCGGGAGCGCTTCGACACCCCCGAACAATTGGGCGAATTCCTGCGCCAGGTTCCCGTTTCGCTGGTGTTCTTGGACCTCTCCCTCTGGAGACGCCACTATTTCTCCCACCACGAATCGATCCGACGCTACCTGGAAAGCCATCCCGAGCACTTCCAGGAAGTGCAGCGCATCGACATGCTGCGAAACGGGGTCTTCTACCCGAACTCCCTGGTGATTTACCGTCAAATCGGGTTTGAGGACCTGCCGAGGCACCCGGTGACCCTGGAAGATGTGCTGCACTCGGGTTCGCCCGTGGATCGCTAACGCCCGGCCTAGCCCCTACGCAAGCGGCACGGGTGCCCACATGGGAATGGGGGAGGAGTGCATGGGAATCCCTGGCGCTTCGCCCGTATCATAGTTCCATGGCTTCCCAAGCGCCCGTCCACCCGTGCCGATCCTGCGGCCTCATCCAGGAGGTTCCCGCCCTGGAGCACCGCCAAAAGGCCCTGTGTGCCCGCTGTGGGATGGTGGTGGACGACCCTTTCCGGTCGCAGTCGGGCAACCGGCTGTGCTCCGCTGCGGCCATTTCTGCGCTGATCCTGTATCTGCCCGCGGTCACACTCCCCATACTCACGGTGGAGAGGCTGGGATACTCACGGCCATCCAGCGTGTGGGAAGGCGTGGTGCGCTTCCTCAGTCATGGGGACTGGTTCGTGGGATCCGTGGTTCTGATTTGCTCGGTAATCATCCCCGTACTCAAACTGCTTGGGCTCCTGTTTCTGGTCCACGGTAAGGGCTGGATTCGACCCGCAACCCAGAGTCGGCTTTTCCGCTGGATTGAATGGACAGGCCGCTGGGGAATGCTGGACGTGCTGCTGATCGCATTTCTAGTGGCTTGGGTGAAGATGGGAGACCTGGTCGCCATCCGGCCTGGCAAGGCGGTGATCCTGTTCTGCACCATGGTTGTCCTGAGCCTGGTGGCGTCTGCTTTTTTTGACCCCGAGGGAATTTGGCGCGAGGAAAACGAAAACCAACGAACATGAACGACGACATCACACCCGAAACGCCCCTGCCGAAGGCCACCGTCAAACCGTCCCATTCGCCCTGGTGGATCGCCGTCCTGCCCGCGGTGGCCCTCGGCATTTCCGGCCTAATGGTCTTCTCAAGCCTGCGCGAAAGCGGCTTGCAGATCTCCGTACACGCGGACGAGGGACATGGCATCCGTGAAGGCGCGTCGTTGCGCTACCGCGGCATCCAAGTCGGCACCGTGGAAAAGGTCTTGCTCGAGCAGGACTTGGCCGGCGTGGAGCTGATCGTCCGCCTGGATGAGGATGCCCGGGAATTGGCCCGGGAGGGCTCGCAGTTCTGGATCGTGTATCCCCGGGTTGGGCTAGACGGCATCCAGGGCATTGAAACGGTCATTGGAGCCCGATACCTGGCTGTGGCGCCCCGTGCATCCCAAGTCAGCGGAGAACGCCGCTCGGACTTCCTTGCGCGTAGTCAGCCCCCTGTGGAAGATTCCTTGGCGGAGGGCGGATTGGACATAGTGCTCGACGCACCCTCCAAGTTTGGCCTTTCGGCCGGCGCACCTATCACCTACCGGGGATTCTGGATCGGCCGGGTGGTGTCCGTGGCCTTGGCCAGTGACGCCACTGTCGTGGAGGTGCGCTGCCGCATCTCGCGCGACTACAAATCCCTGGTCCGCGACAACTCCGTGTTCTGGGAAGAGAGTGGCATTGAAATGGATCTCTCCCTAGCAGGAGGAATCACCCTGGACGTGGGGACCCTGCGCTCGCTCCTCATGGGAGCGGTGGCCATGGCCACGCCCACATATCCAGGTCAACCGGTGACCAGCGGCCGTCGCTTTGCCCTCGTGGCTGGAGCGGAGGACGAATGGCTCGAATGGCGCCCCGCGGTTCCCATCGGGAGGGGCGCCCTGCCCCTCGGCTTGGCACCTCCGGTTCCCCTGGGTGGCAAACTCGCTTGGCGATCGGGCCGTATTCTGCGATTTGAATCCAGCAACCGCTCCTGGTTGACCCCGATCGAGGGCGGCTTGATTGGGCCCTCGGATTTCTTTGCCTTGCCAGAAGACCACAAAAAGGACTCCATCAAGTTCCTGGTGGCCGACAAGCAAACCTCGGAACTGCCCAGCGTTGAAAACAAGGGAGAGGTCAGCATCTGTGCCTGGGAGACCGAAACCGGAGCGTGGCCCCTGGAGCGCATGCGCAATCTGGAAACGCCCGAGGACTGCATGGTATACGCCGGCCCCGACCTGGCACCCCAGTCCATCGGCGCTTACCGGCTGATCAGTACCCCCCGGGGCATGGAGGTCAGTGAGGACATGCGCTTTCCCGAGGAATGGCATGGGGCCCCCGTGGTGGCACGCTCCGATGGCCACCTGATAGGGCTCTTGCTCCTGGTCGATGGCAGCGCGCACATTGCCCCCGTCCCTTTGAACCCCGAATAGGACCCGGGCCAGGAGGATGCTCCCTAGCAAGCCCATTGGGCCCTAGGTTTGGCAAAGAGGTGCTTGGAAAAAAAAAGGCGGAGCACCCATGGGTGCTCCGCCTTTTGAATGGAATCAACCGGCGCTAGGCCGGGAGAGAACCTAGTCCTTCCAACCCATTGCGAAGGTCTTCAGCACCGGAGACTGGCCGGTCTGCGCGTTCGAGGTGAAACTCGCACGCACCTGGAAGAACTTGGAACCGTTGATCTGCGACGCGTTGTCGAACCAGCGGCCGCCGCCCAGGATTCCAAGACCATCCACGTTCGCATCAATCGCGTTGTGGTGCACGACCTCGAAAGGCGCGTTGGGTCCAGGGATCATGGTACCAGGCATCATGGGGTCTTCGATTTCCAAGCAGATCGCAGTGCGATCATAGTGGTCACCATAGGCATCCAAACGGTTGGCAACGGCGGTCATTTGAAGACCGCTGAGCTCCGGGTCGGCCACCGCACCGCCAGCAAAGGCATTGGCGATGGAGTCGGCTCCGCGATAGGCGAAGGTAATGCTCGTTCCGCCCGGTTGATCCGCTTGGGCCGGCTCCACCACGGGGGTGTAGTACTCCGGGCTGTTGATCGCAACACCGGTCGTGTCCGGGGTCGGGAACCAGATGGAGTAAGAACGGCTGACACGGACGACAAAGTCGATGCCGCCAATGTAAACGTTGCGGTCCGTACCAGGGGTGGGGGCACCCGGGCTCGGCTGGGACAGCGGGTTGTAACCACCGCGGGCGGTCACTTCCGAATCGGGCTCCACGAACTGGGGGTCACCATTGGTGTCGATGCCTCCGGTGCTGAAGGCACGGAACATGGGGGACAAGCCGGCGGAGACCTGGGACTCGGAAACATCCAGACGGTTGGCCGTGGTGGCCGCCGTGTCGGGGTAGCAACGGAATTCCATCAGCAGGGGCAAAG
>JARGOW010000141.1:4933-8236 GCA_029212955.1 Planctomycetota bacterium
CTTTGAACCTGGGTGGGGAAATTGAAGTTGGTACCGGTGGTACCGTCACAGGGCAGGTCCTCAAAGAAGGGAACGCCGGTGATGGCGTGCCATTGGCCCAGGTTTGCACCAAAGCCACTGGGGCCCGCACGGTCCGTGAGAGCGGTGTCACGCCAAGTGTAGTAGCGCGCATCCGTTCCCGGATCCATGTTCAAGGGGAAGGGCATCAGAACCGTGGGGAAGGCGGTCTGGATCTTGTCACCAGGATCCAGGGTGTAGCCCTGCTCGCGGAAGTGGACCTCGACGGGAATGTCATTGATCACGCTCAGCTGGTTCTGGGAAAAGATCCCAGTCATGCCCGAACCGGGGAAGGCGGGCATAGGCGGGTTTCCGGTGAGCAGCTCGTCGGGCAACACCGAAGCGTGGCTCAAGCGCATGCCGAATCCAGAGAAGCTGTCGAAGGTCACGCCGCCCGTCACGGGGCTCCAATACACGCGCTCCACGTCGATGTTCAACTTACCCACGTCCAAGTTCCACTCGGAGGTGTTGAACGCCGCATCCGCGATGTCCTGGTCGAGCAAGTCCAAGTTCAAGTCATAAATACGCCACAGGAATTGGGTGAAAGTACCCATGCGTGACAAGGGCTCCTCCACACCACCGGCCAACTGGGTCATGGCCTGGGTGAAGTCGTTGGAACGCTCAACCACTTGGGTGAAGCGGGAAACCGGGCGGGGGTGAATCGCGGCCTGGTCGGTCAGATACACGTGCTGGCCACCCCATTCCGCGAACGGGTAGGGGTCGTTGGCCTGGTCCCAGATCGGTGCTTCCTCGTCCAGGGCGTTGAACAAGCTGACCCGGGTACCGTTTCGTACGGTCGGGTCTTGCTCGCTCAGGGTTCCCATGATGGCGGGGAACGGAACGGCCAGGGAGTTGCCTGCCAGGTCCGTGGGGGACAGATCGCCCGTTGAAGTCACACTCAAGAAGTACGCTTCGTTCTGGGTTTGCGTGTGGTTGAGGGGGAAGTGGGGCGTGAGGGAGTAGCGGGTCAGGTCGGAACTGTGGGTGATTTCGGTCACCGCATAATCCGCAGCCGTCAATGCCTGGGCGTCGGGGTTGACCCGGGTCAGACGCATTCCGTCGTAGGATGAGAATCCAATCGGATCCATGGGCTCGTTGAAACGCAAGCCCCAGGTCGCCGTGTTGGAAATTCGGGAGGCCGGGTTCTCGGGGAAACCCAAAGCGAGCGGGAACGTTTCGACGAAGCAGTTCTCCAGTCCCAGGTCTTCCACAGGGTCGTACGCCGAGAGAAATTGCACCGGACCCACGCCCGCTGCTGCCCAAGTGCCGACTCCCATTCCACCCGCTTCATCCCAAACGGGGGGGTAAGAAAGCACGCGGACTGCCACGTTGACCACCACGCCAAACCCGTCGGGTCCGGCGGCCGGGTTCTCCACGACCTCGGCCCAAACGCCACCTTGCGTTTGGGTCTGGAAGAGGATGTCGCCAATCACGGGGGTTTGGGAGCACCCGATCGACGCAAAGCGAAGCAGGGGCACGTTGAACAATTCAGGAACCACTCCATCTTGAACGGGGTTGACGTCCAGGGCAGCAGCCAAGGAAGCCACGACCTCCGGCGGGGTTTCATCCCGCATGAATCCGTTGTACAGGTCTCCGGTCTGGGCGGTGGCGCCACCGGCACGGAAGGCCCGAATGATGTCCCTGGTGGGCGAGGACGGGTCCGCGCTACCGTTGGCAAACACTTCCATGGTGTGCCCGGTCAGGTTCGCCAAAAGCGTCGTCTGACCGAAAATACCATTGATCATGGTGGGAATGTGAATGTTCACATTGTCGTGGTTCTGATCGATGGAGGGCGGAAGGCCTTCGGGTTCGATCGGAAGGGCCGGCGAGCTGCTGAAAGACTCGAAGGAGTTCACAGCAAAGTCCACCAAAACACGGGTGGTGTAGAACTCTTCTTGACCATCGCCATCGAAGTCCTGGATATCGCCCAGCAGGGGATCGGGGAGGATGCGCGCCGCGAAAGGAACCACAGCCGGTGAGCCCACCAAAACCTTGACGTTTTGGGAGTTGATCAAGGAGGGGTCGAGCAGGTCCTCAAAGGTCAATGCCAAGGTGGCGTTGCGGGGAACCATCGAATAGAAACCCGTCTGACCGAAGCCGTTGTCGAACACCAGGTCCAAACCTTCCGTGGCCGCTTTCAGCAGGATGTCGAAAGCTTCGAGCCCGGCCGCGTCATCCACATTGCGAGGGATCAGCAAGTTCTGCTGACCCGTCACCTTGTCGGTGGTCAAGATGTAGTTGTCCACATCGCCTTGCAGGCCTGCTCGGATCAACACCTCGGAGACGATGGGCACGGAACGACCATTGGTGTCCTGGCCATAAACGTCGACAAGCCGCCCGAAGGCGACGCTGCTGATTTTCAGGGAAGGAGCTCGACCGGAAGCGTTCTCGGCCACCAGGACGGGGGCGCGGTTGCCGGGCGCAGGGTTGCGCAGAATCGAGCCCGGAGGGTGGGCGGAAAAGTTGGTGGTGGAGGTGTCGTTGCACGCACTCAGGGCGACGACGACCAACGGGGCCAAGCAAAGGGAAAGTCTTGAACGCATCGTATGAAGGTGGGCGTTTCTCGCGGGACGGGAGTCCCTGGGATGGGGAGGTTCTGAGCGGGGGCTCAGACTCTGGCCCATATAGTAATCATCAAACCCATCGACTACGACCGAAGGTTGGCACAATTCACCTGGAGTGGCCCTTCCTGGGAGCGGCACCGTGTTCGAAACCGCACATTTTTGAGCGCTGGTGCACCCCCCTCGCATCCTCACCTTCCAGCGGGCCTTGAGAGCTCTTGGCAGGGCTCCCTGGTGAACCCCACAGCCCGCCCTCCCCGTGCGGCCCAGAACCTCAAACCAGCGGTCTCAGGCCGGGCTCACACCGTGGGAATTGGCCCTACCGGCCAAGCACCGCAAACCCCGCCACCCGTGAAACCCCTTCCCGTTTCGGTGGGAGCCAACGTGGCATACCGCTCACCCCTCAAATCGCAATTCCGGGCAGTCCTGGCAATGTTTTCGGCCGTCAAGGCCAAGAATCACCCGAACGGGGCAAGAAAACCACAGGGTGGAGCCTTCCCGCCCCGAATCCTTTGGTGGGACCGAAGGCTTCGCGAGCGCCGATACTGCGCCACTCGAGTGACGCTCACGCCAGCCCCCCCCCAATTCCCGGCTTGGAATACCAATCCGGGGCCGAGCCAGGACCTGGCCCGACCCCGGGGGCGGTGCCTACCCGCGCGGATGTCAGGTAAGCAGGTCTGATTTG
>JARGOW010000142.1:0-1819 GCA_029212955.1 Planctomycetota bacterium
TCGGTCGAAGCCCTGTATGCCGCCATGTGCATTCTCGGGTACCCGAAACCGGAATGGCTCTCGCACTACTACTTTCGCGAAGCTTTCTTGGCCAAGAACGCCTGGCTCGCGCCCTACTCCAGCTAGTCTATGGGGGATGGCTTGGCCGGCTATCGTTTTCCCATGGACACCTCCTCCATACGCAACGTAGGAATTGCGGCCCACATCGATGCGGGCAAGACCACGCTCAGCGAGCGCATCCTGAATGTGACGGGCAAGGAGCGAAGGGTGGGGCGCGTGGATGAGGGCACGGCGACCCTGGACTGGATGGATGAGGAGCGCGAGCGGGGTATCACCATCAGTGCCGCGGCCACCACGGTGCATTGGAAGGGGCGTGCGGTTCAGTGGATCGATACTCCGGGCCATGTGGATTTCACCCTGGAGGTGGAGCGCAGCATGCGGGTGTTGGATGGGGCCGTTCTGGTGGTCGATGCGGTGGAGGGAGTGCAGGCCCAGACGGAAACGGTCTGGCGCCAAATGGACCGCAGCCGGGTTCCTGCCGTGGGATTTGTGAACAAGTGTGAGCGTTCGGGCGCGGACTTCCTGGCTGCCGTCGAGAGCATTCGCGCGCGCCTGGGGGCCACGGCCCAGCCCCTGCAGTACCCGATCTACGAGGAGGATCACCTGGTGGGGGTCGTGGACCTGATCGGCCGCTTCAGCTATCGATTGGAGAGCGGCCGGGAGGTGCGGGTGGAGGGCATCCCCGACCCTCTACTGGATGAGGTCGAGGTCTTGAGGGCGGAGTTGCTCGATGTGTTGGCGGATTCGGATGTGCTCATCCTGGAGGCCGTACTCGAAGGGGTGGAGCCCGGCGAGGCCGACCTGCGCAGCGCCCTGCGCCAGGCCACCATCGGCCGCCGCCTGGTGCCCGTTTGTTGCGGGGCGGCCCTGCGGGGCATCGGCGTGGAGTTGCTGCTGGACGCCGTGGTGGATTGCCTGCCCTCGCCCCTGGATCGGGACCCGGTCCGGGGAGTGGACCCGAAGGATCCCGAGCGCGTCATCGAGCGCATGCCGAGCTCGGATGAGCCCTTCGCTGCCCTGGTGTTCAAGCTGCACTGCGATGCCCACGGGGACTCCACTTTTGTGCGGGTCTATTCGGGCTCTCTCGAGGTCGGCAAGGTGGCGTGGAATCCGCGGGTGGGCAAGCGCGAGCGGATCATGGAGATTCGCCGGGTGCATGCGGATCACTTCGAGAGCGTGCCCATGGCCGAGGTGGGAGACATTCTGGTATTCCGGGGCCTGACCCACGCCCGGGTGGGGGACACCCTGTGTTTCGATGGCGCTCCCATCGCGCTCGAGCCCATGCAGGCCCCTGAGCCCGTGATTTCGCGGATTCTGGAGCCCCAGGACGCCGGGGAGCGAGAGGGACTGCGCAGGGCTCTCGCGCGGCTGGTCCGGGAGGATGGCGCCCTGCGGATGCGGGAGAAGGAGAGTACAGGGCAGTTCGTGGTGGAGGGCATGGGGGGGCTACATCTGGAGGTGCTGGTTCATCGATTGCAGGGCGAATTCGGCCTCCAACCGCGAATTGGAGCGCCCCAGGTTTCCTACCGGGAGTGCCTTTTGGGCCAGGCGGAGGGGCGCGCGGAGGTGCGTCGGGAGGTCGCTGGCCAAGTCCTGCGGGGTCGCGTGCGTCTGAGTGTGGAGGGCAGCGGGCAGGGGGCCTGTCAGGTGGTGATGGGCTGCGAGGTCCCCGACGAGTCCTTGGCCGATTTCCGGGCCGCCCTGGTCGAGGTGGGCGGGACAGGGCCCAATCTGGGTTATCGCATGCTGGGGGCCCTCA
>JARGOW010000142.1:1829-8181 GCA_029212955.1 Planctomycetota bacterium
TGGATGCCACGGCGGCCCTGGTCTGGGCGGGCCAGCAGGCCCTGGCGCAGGCCCTTGCCGCCTGCCCTTCCGGTTGGTTGGAGCCCCTGATGGCCCTCGAGGTATACGTGCCCGAGGAGTTCAGCGGGGGCGTTCTGGCCGATCTGGCGTCCAGGGGAGCGGAAATCTCTTCGGTGCTGTCCGAGCAGGCCCACTGTCGGATTCTGGGCAAGGTCCCGCTGGCGGAAGTCTTCGACTACTCCACGGCGGTGCGCTCTCTGACCCAGGGGCGGGCGAGCTTCTCCCTCGTTCCTTCCGGTTATGGTCCGGTGGGGTCAGAGGTGTTGGCCCAGCGCGGTTTGGTGCTCTAGGGCCCCTTTTAGGCGGGGTGGGTCCCCGTTTTGTCGCGGATCGAGCCCGGCCAAGCCGTCGGTGGGCCCGTAGGTTTGGGAGGGATATCCACGGCCCAGGGATGAAAGCTCTTCCGCGGTGGTGGGGCGATACCGAACTTGGCCTCCAGCGGCCGAATTGCCGTCGAATTCGAGCCTTTCCTACTTTTTCCCAGAATTCAGGGAAATGTCACTCAAGACAGTTGACGCACCCCCGGCCAGTGAGTATTTTCTCCGCCCTTGCCAAGCGCAGGACGAGTTTCACCGACCCACGATGGGTTGCGGCTCTCCTGGCTGGCTTGAAGTTTGCATTCTCCCCCGATTTTCGTCGTGGGGGATAGCCACGGAACCTCAAAGTACGAATGAGCACAAAGATTCAGATCCGGATGGAGGCCTACGACCACGAAGCGCTCGATCAGTCGAGCCTTGAAATCGTAGAGACCGCCAAGCGCACAGGCGCTCGTGTTGCCGGACCGATCCCGCTGCCCACCCGTATTGAGCGGTACACCGTTCTGCGTTCGCCCTTCATCGATAAGAAGTCGCGTGAGCAGTTCGAGATCCGTACGCACAAGCGCCTTATCTACATCTCCGAGCCCACGCCCCAAACCGTGGATTCGCTCTCCAGCCTGCACATGCCGGCTGGCGTAGAAATTCGAATCAAGGCCTAGGTCTTCGGATGGGATTATCCCGTCCACTGAAAACCTGACCTGGGAAACCACGGAGCGCTCGCGCCCCGCCGGCAACTCCCACCAACCTACATGGCGATCGCTAGGGCATAAGCCCCGGTCGCCTTTCTCAACCAAACCCTTCTCGCCGCGTGGCTAAGCGTCGGAGATTGTTCCTGATTGTCAGGCTCAGCTCCACTTAGTCGAACCGGCACGAACCCCCACTGGAATCTCAAGGATCATGACGCTGATCTTAGGGCGAAAAAAAGGTATGACTCAGTTCTTCGCTGAGGACGGAACAGCCATCGGCTGCACCGTCGTCGAAGCGGGGCCCTGTGTGGTCATGCAAGTACGCACCCCCGACTGCGATGGCTATCACGCCGTGCAATGGGGCTTTGAGGATGTGAAGGAGAGCCGGGCTAAGAAGCCCCAGCGCGCCAACGCCGCTCTTCTCAAGACCGCTCCCAAACGCTTTCTCCGCGAGGAGCGTCTCGCCGCTGAGCCCACCGTTGCGGTGGGGGATGTGATCAAGGCGGAAGTCTTTGAAGAGGGTACGCTGGTCGACGTGGTCGGCACCACGAAGGGACGCGGCTTTGCCGGTACCATCAAACGACACGGCTTCTCCCGGGGTCCCCGCACCCACGGTTCGAAGAACTACCGCCGTCCTGGTTCGATCGGTTGCTCCGCATACCCCGGTCGTGTCTTCAAGGGCAAGCGTATGTCTGGCCACTACGGCAACAAGCGCCAGACCACCAAGAATCTTGAGATCGTGCGCGTGGACGCCGAGCGAGGTCTTCTCTTTATTCGTGGCGCGGTGCCCGGTCACCGTGGCGCCTTCGTTCAGGTTCAAACCGCCCGCACGGGTGTGAAGAAGGGCTAATCCCATGCAGGTCAAGAGTTACAAAGCTGGAAACATGGGCGAGGTCGAATTCGACAGCTCCGCCTTCGGCGACAAGGTCCTGTACCGCACCCTTAAGGACGCGGTTGTGATGTACCAGGCCAACAAGCGCCAGGGTACGGTCAGCACCAAGGGGCGTTCCAACGTCCGCGGTACCAACGCCAAGCCCTACAAGCAGAAGCACACGGGCCGCGCCCGTGCCGGTGACCGCAAGTCGCCCATCTGGCGTGGTGGTGGAACGGTCTTCGGACCCAAGCCCCGCGACTACTCGTACAAGATGCCCGTCAAGGCTCGCCGCGTTGCATTGCGCAGCTCCCTTGCAGGCAAGTTCGCCGACGGCGAAGTGGTGATCGCGGACCTGGGCGGCTTCTCCAAGCCCTGCTCCAAGGACGCACGCCGCATGCTGGCCGATCTGGGCAACCCCCGTCGCGCTTGCATCGTCATCGAGAACTACGACGTGAACGTCTATAAGTCGTTCCGCAACTTCCCCGGCGTTCAGATCCGCGTGGCCGACGACCTTTGCGCCCTCGACGTGATCGGCGGCGGTTTGATCGTGGCGGAGCAATCCGCCCTCGACAAGGTGGCCACCCGTGTGGGGCAGAGCGCTACCTCCCGTAACCACTCCAGCGACGCAGGAGGCAAGTAATGAGCCCGTCCGCCGACAAACTGCGGTCTGATTCCGCAATGGATCGTTACTACCAACTCACCCGGCACCCCGTGCTGACCGAGAAGGGCAGTGATGACATTCACCAACGCAACTCCTACCACTTCCGCGTCCCCACGGACGCTGGCAAGGTGGAGATTCGCCAGGCCGTGGAAACGGTCTTTGGAGTGCGCGTTCTCTCTGTCAATACAATCTTTGTGCGCGGCAAGATTCGCCGTCGCGGCTACGCGGTCGGAGCCAAGCCCGACTGGAAGAAGGCCATTGTGACCTTGCACTCCGAAGACTCCCTGGACGTCTTCTAGGCTAGCCACAACCAACTAAGGAACGATTCCAATGGGTATTCGCAAGTACAAGCCGACCTCACCCGGCCGTCGTCACGGAAGCGTGCTCGACTACAGTGAGATCACCAAGACCAAGCCGGAGAAATCCCTGCTTCGTCCTCTGAAGAAGACCGGTGGTCGTAACAACCACGGTCGCATCACGGTCCGTCACCGTGGTGGTGGACACAAGCGCATGTATCGCGTGATCGACTTCAAGCGCACAAAGGACGGCATCCCCGCCAAAGTGCACTCGATCGAGTACGATCCCAACCGCACCTGCTTCATCGCACTCCTGCACTACGCCGACGGCGCCAAGACTTACATCTTGGCACCCATTGGCCTTGAAGTTGGCCAGACGATCATGTCCGGTCCCAACGCAGAGGTGAACCCGGGCAACTGCATGGCGCTCGGAGATATCCCCACCGGTATCCAGATCCACAATGTGGAGCTTATGCCTGGCCGCGGTGGCCAGATCGGTCGCTCGGCCGGCTGCACCGCCCAGCTGCAAGCCCGTGACGGCAAGTACGCCATCGTGCTGCTGCCCTCCGGCGAGCTCCGCCGCATCCACGTATCCTGCAAGGCCTCCATCGGCCGCATCGGAAACACGGACCACCAGAACGTGAAATTGGGCAAGGCAGGACGTCGTCGGCACCTCGGCCGCCGTCCCCATGTCCGCGGTACCGCGATGAACCCTGTCGATCACCCCATGGGTGGTGGAGAAGGACGCACCGCGGGTGGACGTCACCCCTGTTCTCCCACCGCAGTGTTGGCCAAGGGTGGCCGCACCCGTCGCCGGAACCACCCGACCGACACCTTCATCATCCGCCGCCGTAAGAAACGTAGGTAAATAGAACTATGGGACGCAGTATCAAGAAAGGGCCGTATATCGACCCGAAGTTGGCCAAGAAGGTGGAAAAGCAGATCGAGTCGGGCGTCAAGGCGCCCATCACGACCTGGGCCCGGGCCTGCACAATCACTCCTGACTTCATCGGCTATGTCTTCATGGTCCACGACGGTCGCAAGCACATTCGCGTGCAGGTCACCGAGGACATGGTTGGCCACAAGCTCGGCGAGTTTGCCGTCACCCGTCAATTCCGTGGGCACACCAACAAGAAGGAGGCCATGCGTAACCGCTAGGCCTAACCTGAGGACTCAACAATCATGAGCGAAACAACTTCTTACACCGCGAAGCACCGCTACGCACGCATCACCGCCCGCAAGGCCCGGTTTATTGCGGACGTGATCCGTGGTCGCAACTGCAACGACGCCCTCGAGGCGCTCGAATTCGCGCCCCAGCGTGCGGCCGCCTTCTACAAGAAGGTTCTGGTCTCCGCCATGGCCAACGCGGCCCAGGACGAAAACGTGAACGTGAACAAGCTGTTCGTCAGCAAGTGCGTCGCGGATGAGGGTCCTATGCTGAACAACCGCCTTCGTTGGCGTCCGGGCCCGCAGGGCCGTGCGATGCCTTTTGCCAAGAAAACGAGTCACTTGACCGTTTGTGTCGCCGAGCTCGGTAAGGGAGGGGATCTCTAGATCCCCCGAGGAACACCACTATGGGACAAAAAATCCACCCGACTGGGTATCGCATTGCAGTCATCGAGCCTTGGTCTTCCCGTTGGCACGGCGGCAAGCGCAACTTCGCTAAGTTCCTGCTTCAGGACAAGAAGGTTCGCGAACACATCATGAAGGAATACGGCTCCGCCGGTATTCCCCGCATCGAGATCGAGCGTACCGGCGAGGCCGTCAACGCAGTGATCTACACGGCTCGCCCCGGCGTTCTCGTGGGTCGCAAAGGTATCCGCATCGACCAGCTCAAAGCAGAGCTGCAGAAGATCTGCGGAATCACCGTGCACCTCACCATCCACGAGGTCAAGCGCCCCGAGTTGTCCGCAGGCCTGGTCGCCGAAAACATCGCCGACCAACTTCGCCGCCGCATGGGTTTCCGTCGCGCCGTGAAGAAAGCCGTACAGACCACCATTCAGGCCGGTGCCAAAGGCATCAAGTGTCAGATCAGCGGTCGCCTCGGCGGCGCAGAAATGGCCCGGGTCCTGACCGAGCGCGAAGGTCGCGTTCCGCTTTCGACCCTTCAAGCCCATGTGGAATACGGCTTCACCGAAGCCCACACCACCTACGGCAAGATCGGCGTCAAAGTGTGGATCTACAAAGGCGATATCGATCGTGGCAAGATGATCGATTATCGCGCCCTGTCCGCCCAAGGTGGACGTTTCGAGCGCGGCGGTCGTGGACCCCGCCGAGGTGGCCGCGGACGCGGTGGTGCCCAAGGAGGCCGCGGGCGCCAGTAGGCCCCGGAGGATATTCGCTATGCAATACATGCCCAAGAAGTACAAGCATCGCAAGATGTTCAAAGGCCGCCTGAAAGGATTTGCCACCCGTGGCAACAGGGTTGTCTTCGGTGACTACGGTCTTCAAGCCCTCGATTCGGGCTGGATCACCGGTCGCCAGTTGGAAGCGAGTCGTATCGCAGCCAACCGTGCCACCCAGGGCGCAGCCAAGATTTGGATTCGCGCCTTCCCCGACAAGCCCATCTCCTCCAAGCCTGCAGAAACCCGAATGGGTAAAGGTAAGGGTGATCTGGACTACTGGGCCGCCTGCGTGCGCCCCGGAACCATCTTGTTCGAGCTCGGCAACGTGACCGAAGAGAAGGCCAAGTTGGCTTTCAAGCGCATCGCGCACAAGATGCCCATCAAAGTACGAATGGTGAAGAGGTTGCCCACCGCCTAGGTCCATACCTAAGGAGATAGCAGCAATGAAGATCGAAGAAGTGCGCAGCAAGACCGACGCCGAACTGGAATTCGACATGGGTAACATGAAGAAGGAACTGTTCGACCTGCGATTCAAAACGGCAACGAGTGGCGTTCAAAGCCCCGCTCAAATCAAGATCCTCCGGCGTTCCATCGCTCGGATCAAAACAGTGATGCACGAACGCGTCCAAGGTATTGGCGGACAGGAGCCGAAAGAATAATGTCTGAGCAACAAAGCCAAGGTACCGCAGCGGATGCTGCGGACCGTAACTCCCGGCAGATCGTGAGCGGCGTGGTCTCCAGCGACAAAGCGAATCAAATGATTACGGTCGTGGTCGAGCGCCAGTTCAAGCACCCGAAGTACAACAAGTACATCCGGCGCCACAACAAGGTCTATGCCCACGACGAGAACAACGAAGCTTCGATCGGTGACACGGTCCAGCTGCAGGAGATTCGTCCCCTGTCCAAACTCAAGCGTTGGCGTCTCGTCAGCGTGACCACCAAAGCGGCTCTGCCGATGGGGGATGCGTAATGATTCAAATGCAAACCTACCTGGACGTCGCCGACAACACCGGCGCCAAGCAAGTCCAGTGCATCAAAGTGCTCGGCGGTACCCACCGCCGGTACGCCGGTCTCGGTGACATCATCGTCGCCTCGGTCAAGAAGGCCATGCCC
>JARGOW010000143.1:0-2722 GCA_029212955.1 Planctomycetota bacterium
GGCCGGCAAGCCCCAGATTTTCGCTCTTAGTTCGAGAGAATTTGAAGATGAACCTCACCGACGTTTCCGCCCCCGAAGGCGCGCAATTCACCCTGGATGACGACATTGGTTTCGTGGCCTTGATGGATCGGATGCAGCAGGATTCGGCCCTGAAAGTGGTCAACTCCGCGCGCATTTCCTACGACAAGCAGAAGTCCGAATTTACCGAGGGCGACAGCAAACTCACGCGCTTCCTTTGGGAGCACGGCCACACCTCCCCGTTCCGGCATAGCTTCTTCACGTTCCACTGGAAAGCGCCCCTTTTCGTATTCCGCCAGGCTTTCAAATACCAGGTTGGTTCCGGTTGGCGTGAATACGAAGTCGACGGACACAACGTCTCGCTCGAAGTTTTCGATGTGATGTTCGACACGGACAAAGGTTGCTCTTGGAATGAGGTTTCGGGTCGCTATGTGCAGTGGGAGCCCGAGTTCTACGTGCCGAAAGTGATGCGCTCCAACCCGCCCCACGGCAACAAGCAAGCGTCCGTGGATCTTCCCGATGATTTCGATCACACGGGCGCGCGGCAAGCCATGTTGGACGACTGCAAGGCCTCCTTCGACCGCTACCAGGAGCGCGTGGAAGCCGGGTTGGCCAAGGAGATTGCTCGCATGTTGCTGCCCCAGAACTTGTACACCCAGGCCTACTGGACGGTCTCCCTGCAGGGAGTGCTGCATTTCCTTGCGCAACGCCTTAAGCCCGATGCCCAGTACGAGATCCGTCGCTTCGCCCAAGGGGTTCAGAAGTTGGTGGAGCCCGAACTGAAAAACCTGGGCCTGGACCCCTCCCAATGGGGATAGGTCGGAACGGATCAGAACACCAGCGATCGGCGGCGGGGACCCGGGTTCCCGCCGCCGATCTCTTTGAACCGGATCGGGCCAGCGGCGTTAGTTAGGGGCAAGTCGCCTGTCCCGACCTGGAACCTCCCGTTACACTGCAATTTATGAAGATCCGAACCACATGGGCCTGGGGCCTTGGCCTCGCATTGGTAGTGGCTTCCGCCGGATGGCCTTCGCTCCAGGAGCCGGTCCCCGCCGAGCCCTCAGAAGCCGCAAGCCCCGTCGCGGAGGTGCATCTTGCCCAGGACGGAAACTGGCTGAGCATGCCGGTCCACTTGGAGGTGACCGGCGACTACCTGGAGTACCTGTTGGTCAATCCACATGGCTCCATGCACGAATCCCTACTGTCCACCCAAATCGGGGCGGAAAAGCTCAACGCCATGTTGCTGGTGTTGGGTTTGCAGCCGGGCAATAACGCCGAGTGGAAGAGCACGATCGCTCCGGACCAACCCACGACCGCCGGAGGCGCGCGCAATCAACCCGCCCGGGATACCTACGAGGTCATTGCACCCAGCGGGGATGCTGCCTACTTGTACGTGGCTTGGTTTGAGGGTGACGAGCGCTTCTTTTATCGCCTGGAAGATTTGATTCGTGATTTGGACCGGGGACGAACCATGCGTCGCCATCCCCTTGTCTACCTGGGATCTTTCATGGCACAAGGTCACGGTGGGCCCGCATTCGCGGCCGCGAAAGAGGGCAACCTGATCAACGCTGCGCTCATGCGCAATGGCGCGACCCTGGTCACCACGGGCCTGGTCGAATGCGATAAGCAGTCCAACTGGCTCGCCAATTCATGGTTGCTGCCCAAGCGGGGTAGCCAACTGTCCTTGGTGATCTCGAAGAAGGTTCTGCATAGCGCGCCCGATGAGCTGCTGCCGCTCATGCCCCAAGCCAGTCAAGAGGAAGGGGATTGACCGAGGGATTCCGGGGGACGCTGACGGGCCGTGTTCGGCTCGCACGGAGGGCGCGGTTGCACGCGCGCTTGGGGGAGTCTTTGATTCTGGGTGTTGCCGCTGCCCTGTTTTTGTTGTGCTTGGCCTTGCTGAGTGGTTCCCAGGGACTGGAGCGCGATGCTTGGGCTATCGCTGGAATCGGGGCTTTGTTCATGGGGGTTCTTTGGTTCCATGAAACGGGTCAAGCAGAGTTCGATTGGGCTTGCAGGGTGGATCGAAGTCTGGGACTCAACGGGCGATTGCTGGCGGCCTTGAACGTGGAGCGCCAGGGTGAGGCCAGCCCCATGGGCCAACTCTTGATCGAAGGATTGAGCACCCGGGTCACGCGCAAGAACCTGCTGCAACGTGCGGTTCCCGTGTCCCTTTGGCTGCTCGTTTTGCCATTCGTTGGCGGTTCCCTCTTGATGCAGAGCCTCAACTCACAACGCAGCGAGGTCGTTCGATGGGATCGGTCGGCCCCGCAGTTTCGGGATCTGCAGGACCGCCTAGGCGAGGCCCAGCAACGGGCCCAGGCCATGGATGTGGACGCCGGGGTCCAAGCTCAAATCCAATCCATGCGTGAGGTGGCGCGCCGGGGTGGAGTCGAAATGGAGTTGGGCCAGGGCGAACCGCAGGTGTGGGCTTCCGAGTTGGAGGGGATGGCCCGGGACCTGGCCAGCGCCAGCCAGGAGCTGCGCGGAGACACGCAGTGGGATCGCGCCATGGATCAGGCCCAGGCCCTGGTGGCCTCCTTGCAGGACCGTGCGGGGGAATCCCAAGAGCCCAAAACGGAGACCTCCGGTGCAGCATCACCGGACCCCCAACCTGGATCCGATGGCACATCAGGGCCCAGGAGTGTGTCGGAAGGGGGTCGTATGGCCGGGACACCGGAGGCAGGAGCCAGCGAGGGAAATC
>JARGOW010000143.1:2732-8144 GCA_029212955.1 Planctomycetota bacterium
GGCATTGGGAGCCCAGTCCCTGAAAACAGTCCTTCCGGTGGCCAAACGCCCCAGCCCCAGTGGGGGACGGAAGAACAGCGCCTACGGGCTACGCCCAGGGTCCCACGGCCCTATCGGAGCTTGGTTCGCAGATTCTTGGCTTCCGGCCAGTGAACCCTGGAAAAGCCCACGCAACAAAACCCGGTCCTGACCTGATCGCGGTTGCAACCGGGGCCACACCCTGCAAAATGGTCGGCCAGAAAGGTCCTTGACCCATGACTTCGAAGCCCAACCAATCCCAAAGCCCTTCCTCCTCCCAATCCCAAAAGACCGGCCTTTGGCTGATCGGATCCCGGGGAGCCATCAGCACAACCCTGGCCTACGGCCTGGCTGCGATGCAATCGGGCAAGGTGCCTCCCACGGGCATCATCACGGCCTCGCCCGCCTTCCAAGGGCTCGATTGGGCAGGATGGGAGTCGTGGGTGCTCGGAGGCCACGATGTTTGCCTGCGACCCATTCAGGATTCCGCTCGGGAATTGGTCCGCGCCAGCATCATGCCCCACGAGTGGCTCGAGGAACTGGATGGGGAGGCCCAAGCATTCGATGGACGCATGCGCCCGGGCATTCTGGATGGTGACGGTGCGCCATTTGCGGGTGCCGATCCGCGTTCCGCAGAGCTTGGAGGGTTGAGTCCGCGCGAGCAAATCAGTGCATTGCAAAAGGACTGGGACGAATTCGAGGACGAAGCGGGGCTGACCCGCACCGTGGTGGCGTATGTGGCCAGCACGGAAGCCGTGCGCGAACCCCAATCGGCTTGGTCCTCCCTTGCCGCACTCGAAGCGGCCTTGGATCAGGGCGTGGACCAACCCGCATCACTGATTTACGCCTACGCGGCAATCTCATCGGGTCGGCCCTTCGTCAACTTCACACCCTCACTCGGCAGCCAACCCCAAGCCCTGTGCGAGTTGGCCGAGCAAAAGGCCGTGCCCCAGTGCGGCAATGACGGCAAGACCGGCGAGACCCTGCTCAAGACCGCGCTCGCACCCATGTTCCACGCCCGGGCCCTCAAGGTGCTGAGCTGGCAGGGTTACAACATGCTGGGCAACCGGGATGGTGAGATTCTCAAGGAAGAGGCCCACAAGGCAGCGAAACTCACCAACAAGGACGAAGCCCTGCGTTCGATTTTGGAGCAGGACGTGCCCGCACAGGATCGCGACCTGCACAGCCACGTGGCCATCGACTTTGTGCCGAGCCTGGGGGATTGGAAGACCGCCTGGGATTTCGTGCACTTCGAGGGGTTCATGGGGACGCGCATGAGCTTGCAATTCACATGGGCCGGAAGTGATTCCGCCCTGGCGGCACCCCTCGTCTTGGATTTGGCCCGGCTGGCCGAGTTTGCGGCGCGCCGTGGAGAGTCTGGTTTGATGCCCCACACGGCCTGCTTCTTCAAGGCGCCGCTCTCCGGCGGAACCCACGATTTCCATATCCAATATCGGGAGCTGCTCGAATATGTCGAGCGGTCCCAGTAGCCAAGCGCCCGCGTGCGGGCAATGAGCCTCCCATGACCCACCTCTCATTCTGCAAGTCGGCGGACGAACTCAAGACCGCGATCCACAACGGATTGCGAGCCAGTAAGCGCAACCTTCAAGCGTTTCTGGACATGCCTGGGGATACGGCTCCCGGTGAAATTCTGATCGAGTTCAACCATATTGCAGCGCCGCTCAACGGGTGGGCCCAGCAAGCTTCCATCTTCCAGCAGGTGCATCCGGATACGGCCATGCAGGAGGTTGGTGCGGCTTTGGAGCAGGAAGTGCACGCCTTCCACTCCCAACTGTCCCTAAATCGCGAGGTATTTGATCGCTTGAACCAATTGACCTTGCCCGAGGATGCACGCTTTCAGGAGCGTCGATTCCTGGAGCACAGCTTGCGCGATTTCCGTCGCAGTGGTGTCGACAAGGATGAGGCGGGCCGCGAGCATGTCCGCAAGCTGCAAGAACAGTTGATGGAGATCGGGCAGGAGTTCGATAAGAACATCATCATGGGGACCACCAGCATGCAGGTTTCCGGAGGTCACAAGGAGTTGGCCGGCATGCCCCAGGATTTCCTCGATAGCCACCCAGAGGATGATAAGGGCGAGGTTCGGTTGTCCACGGACCCAACGGACTATATGCCGATCATGATGTACTGCGAATCTCCGGCGGTTCGTGAAGCCATGGTGCGCATGTACAACACCCGGGCCTATCCGGAGAATCTGGAGTTGCTCGATCGCCTGCTGGCCAAGCGCAAGGAGTTGGCCAACCTGCTCGGCTTTGACAACTGGGCCGACTACGTAACCGGCGACAAGATGATCGGGAGTGGGCAGGCTGTCGCGGACTTCCTTGGGAAGGTCATGGATCGCTCCAAGGGCCTGGCCGAGGAGCAATACAATCATTTGCTGGCCGCCAAACGCAAGCTGGATCCCAGTGCGGAAAAGGTGGATTCCTTCGACAGCTCGTTCCTAACCGAGTGCATCAAGCGTGATGAATTCTCGTTTGATTCCCAGGTGCTGCGGTCCTACCTCGCGTACGATCGTGTTCAGGAGGGTGTGCTCAAGACCGCCGCAGACATGTTCGGCATTCGGTTCGAGCCGCGGCCGGACCTTCCCGTTTGGCATGCGGACGTGCGCCCTTTTGACGTGATCGATGGAGATAAAACCATCGGTCGCTTCTTCCTGGACATGTTCCCCCGGGATGGGAAGTTCAAGCACGCCGCGGTCATGGACCTGCGCGATGGATTGTCCGAGGCCCACGGCCACACGGAGATTCTTCCCGAAGCGGCCCTGGTCTGCAACTTCACCAAGCCCACCGAAACGGACGCGGGATTGATGTTGCACAACCAGGTGACCACCTTCTTCCACGAGTTCGGACACCTGATGCATCACATGCTATCCGGGCGTCAGAGTTTCTTCGGCTTTGGAGGCTTTGGTGTGGAGTGGGACTTCGTCGAAGTGCCCAGCCAGCTCTTTGAGGAGTGGGCGTGGGACGTCAAGATCCTGCAGACTTTCGCCCTTCATGAGACCACCGGAGAACCGATTCCTGCGGAATTGGTGGAGCGCCTGCGCCAGGCCGAGGAATACGGCAAAGGCTTGACCGTGGTGCGGCAAATGTTCCTGGCCACACTCTCCTTGGAATTCCACCGCCAGGATCCAGCGACCCTGGACACCACCGCCATGGTGCATCGACTGCGACCCGAAATGACCTGTTTCGATGAGTTGGAGGGAACCTACTTCCAGGCCTCGTTCGGTCATTTGAATGGCTATTCCGCCATGTATTACACCTACATGTGGTCTCTGGTCATCTCCAAGGACATGTGGGGCGCCTTCGAGAGCGATCCCATGGACAAGGATGTGGCCAACCGGTATCGGACCAAGGTGCTGCAGCGGGGCGGCGGCCTGGACGCCAAGGACCAGGTGTCCGATTTCCTGGGCCGGGACTACAGTTTTGACGCCTGGGAGACCTGGCTGCGAGCCTAAGTCCTTTTGGGAGAGCGTACTAGGGGAGGCCCGGGGCTGAGGTTCCGGGCCTCCCTTGCGTTGAGAACCGGCGCTCCGGGGGCATTTTCAAGCCGGTTCTTACATTCAAACTCTGTAGACCTGCTTCGGAGGCCTGCTATTGGGGGGTGGAAACAAGATTTTTTCAACTTACCGCCACATGACGGACCCTCGCGATCGTCATACATGTGTCTTGAAGAACAACGCACCCACAGAAACAGCCCTTATCGTCGAAACGGCCCCCTCATGGGTCCCGTGGGCGGTGATGGGGATCCTCGGACTGGCCGGAATGGCCACCCTCGGACTGCGTACATCCCACGAGGCCTTGGCCCAGGACCGTGTTCTTGGTGGGGCGAGTGAGCGGGTGGCCCCCATGGATTTGCAGACCGCACAAATGGGCAAGGCCCTGGTCGAAGCCGCTGTCGGCTTGCCCGACCAAGCCGACCGCTCCTAGATCCCGCGCCGCGGACCGAATGATGAGAGCTCCCGGGAGGGGGCTTTTTTCGTGTCGTCTTTGGCTTGGGCGATCCCTTCCGCTGACGTGAGATGCGCGGATCACCCTGGGGAACGTCAGATGCCAAACGGGGCGACCCCGGCGATTGATCCAGCGCCGGCGCCCGCTGCCAAAGTGTTCGATCGAATGCACTTCCACGAACCGCATACAATCCAATCATGGTTCAACGCATTATTCGGCCGCTTTGGCTTCTCGTTCTGGTCGCGTTCACGTTGTGGTGCTCCTCGCTGATTCAGGCCTGCATGGATTTTGCAACTCCTGACGATGGGGCTGGAAGTCTCCCAACTGATTCCTTTGACGACCAGTCCTTGTCGATCGGGGGCCTCATCAAGGACACCATGGATCCATGGGCGTTAGCTATCGCTGCGCTATTCGCATTGGTGGTTGGGCGGGGCAAGGGAGCCGTGACTGGAATACGATTCGTGTTTGGAGGGCTCGAAGGTGAGCGTTCTCCAACGCACAGTGACGAGCAGGTCCGCAATCTTCGAACCGCTAGCAGTGTTTTGCTTGCTGCAGGCCGGGGGCTTTTGTGGGGAAGCTTGGCGTTGAACATTTATTATCTCGCGCAGCTTCCTTGGTTTATGGAATCGATGGGGAAGGAAATCGTTTCGTGGAGACAACTCCGATATGTGGTGGGGAGTATTTTCGCCGTTCTGACTTTCGGGCCACTGTTTCTATTCCCGCTGGCTAAGAAAGCGGGCCGCTTGGCGGATCGCTCGGAGGCTGTCGCATCGAGCAACGGGAGTATGGTCGCGAATGCCCTGGATATTCTTGCGTCGTTGGGCCTGTTGCTCTTGTTATTGATTGTGCCTCTCACAGCATGGCGGGCGCGTTTGATCGACGCCGTTGGCCCTCCTCAGTCCATTCACACCACCCATTGGCCGGTGATGGAAGGAGTCGACCCGGGAGTATTGCTTTGGAGCCTGGTGTTCGTACCTATGCTCGCCGTTCTAGCGCTTCTTCCGAATTGGGGAGAGCTAAGGCAACGCGCGACGTGGCACCAATTCGGCCAGCTGGCCCTGATCAGTGGCATCTTGGGCGTTGCGGTGGTCTTCACTCAACTGTGGGGAAATCACATGATGGCCGGCGGTCAAGCTGACTACCCAGGGCTGGCGCGTGAAGCGGGACGGTCGCTAGCTCCGCTCTTCGTTGGTGTAATTCTTGCCGTCGGCTCTTGGTTTTTGGGCCGGCCGCAGTCGCGGGGACACCATTCCCGGAACGGGGCCGCGGGCTGATTCCTAGAGGCTCTCCACCCACTTCGCCGTGCGCAGCACCAGGTCCTCTTGGACCTCTTCATCGCTCAAACCCAGTTTCTTGAGCACGCGGAATCCGTGGTCGGCGCCTTCGATGATCTCGAGGGTAGATTGACCGCCGTAGGTTTCGAGGGCGG
>JARGOW010000144.1:0-340 GCA_029212955.1 Planctomycetota bacterium
CTCGGGCCAGGGCCTGGACGTTCTCGCCGGGAACAAGGTCATCGAGGTTCGCCCCACGGGCTTGAACAAAGGCATGGCAGCCCGCTCCATCCTTGAGGCCTATGCCACGATCCCCGACTGGATCCTGGCCGCCGGAGATGACACCACGGACGAGGATCTATTCCGCGCCATGCCCCAACAATCGCTCACCTTGCTCGTGGGCGAGCGCCCTTCCAGCGCCCACTTCCGCCTCCCCACTTGCTCCGCCATGCTCGACCAACTCGAACGCTGGTACGAGCCCCTTCTCCACTCAACTCGCACTCAATCATGATTCTCGACCACGGAGTGATCGGCAACGGAA
>JARGOW010000144.1:415-4424 GCA_029212955.1 Planctomycetota bacterium
GGATGAGAACAAGGGCGGTCACTGGCGCTTTTTGAGCGGAGGAAAGGAGCTCAGCGGAGAAATGAAATATGTGCGCAACACCAATGTGATGGTGACGCGCTTCAAAGATGGCGATACGGAATGGGAGCTATTCGACTTTGCGCCGCGCATTCCTGCGGGCCTCACCCAAAAGGCTCCCCTGCGCATCATTCGCTTCCTGCGTCCGATCAAGGGCAAACCCCGACTTACGGCGGACTTCAATCCGCGCCCGGATTACGGCCGGGTGGAGCCCACCATGATCCCCATCGACCACGGAATCATGGTCGACGGCGGTCCTGTTCCGCTGACCCTGCACTCCAACGTTCCTGCGCCTTACATTGGCGCCGATCGTGAATTTGTGCTCGATCGCCCGCGGTACTTCGTCTTGAGCTGCGACCGCAATCAGGACCCGATCCACCTGGACGAGGTCAACCGCGACCTGGATTTGACCATCGCAGGATGGCGTCAATGGGTTCAAGGCAGCTACCTGCCCAGCTTCGCCGATACGGAAGTGATCCGTTCCGCCTTGTGCCTCAAGCTGCACGCCTATAACGAAACCGGCGCCACCATTGCCGCCGCGACCACATCCATTCCCGAGGCGATTGGCGAACCGCGCACCTGGGACTATCGCTTCTGCTGGCTGCGCGATTCGGCCTTCACCGTGGAGGCGCTGCGCCGCTTGGCGCATTTCCAAGAAGGGCGTCACTTCATGCAGTTTATTTTGGATGTGGCCGAAGGCGGTCCCCTGCAACCCCTGTACGGAATAGGTGGCGAACGTTTGCTGACCGAATACGAACTCGACCACCTGGAAGGATTCGAAGGCACCAAGCCCGTGCGCATCGGAAACCAGGCCTCGGAGCAATTGCAGACCGACCTCATGGGTGAGGTGGTTCTGTGTTTGCGCACCTTGCTCACCGATGCCCGTGTGGAATTGCCCGACCCCATGGCTTGGATGCCACTCGTCGAACGCATGGTACAAGAGTCCGTGGATGCCTTTGACGTGCCCGACTTGGGCATTTGGGAGTACCGCGACGGCGCCAAGCTGCACACTTTCTCGCGTGCCATGTGCTGGGCCGCCGCCCACCACGGGGCCGCCATCGCCGAGCACTTCGGTCGCGAAAAACAAGCCGCCGAATGGAACACCCACGCGGACCAGATGCGAGAGCGCATTCTGACCGAGGGCTACAGCGAAGAGCTGGGCATGTTTACCCAAGCCTTCGGCGACACCTTCGCCGACGCCGCCAACCTGCTGCTACCCGCCATCGGCCTCATCGACGCCCGCGACCCGCGCTTCATCTCCACCCTGGACGCCTACCGCAAGATCCTGGTTCACAACGACGGCGTCATGCGTTACGTGCACGACGACGACTTTGGCTCGCCCAAGAGCACCTTCACCATCTGCTCCTTCTGGTGGATCGAAGCCCTAGCCCTAGCCGGCTTCCTAGATGAAGCCATCGAGACCTTCCACCGCGTTGCCTCCTTCGCAAACCCGTTGGGCCTTTTCAGCGAAGACGTGGACCTGGAAACTGGCCGCTTGCTCGGCAACTTCCCCCAAGCTTACACCCATGTGGGCCTCATCAACGCCGCCACCACCATTGGCACCCTTCTGCGCGCCCGCGAGAACCGTTTGCACGCTTGGACTTAGGCAGGCCTGGGTACCGAAAGAACCCCGCGCCATGGCTCTCCAAGAACCGATGGCGCGGAGCAGTTGGGCATGCTGCTGGGTCTACCCAAGCAATTGGTTGAAGTGCATTCGAGCCCATCGCAGGACTGAGTCCGGCGGATAAGGACCAATCATTGGAAGCTCACCGTCACGCCATTGGTAAAGTTCGATGTGGCCGCCGGGTTGTTGTCGCGGAACCAAACCTGGTAATTCCAGGTTTGCCCCACCATGACAACCGCAGGCGCCAGGGGCGTCGGCATCTGGGTCAAGTCCGTCTTCTGGATAAGAACGCCTGCGCTGTTCGCTTGGCTGGCAATTGAATTGAACCTCCCAATCGGGCCACCTAGGCACAAGTTTCCTTGGCTACCTCCGGGCTGGGAAACGAACCCTTGCAGTGGGCTGCTAATCAACAGTCCGAAAGCCATCGCCGGAATTTGACTGGCTTCCAAGACCAGTTGATTGTCCACCGCCGTAACCGAACCCAGCGCACGCAATGCCCCCGCCTGACCCGTGCTGTTTGCCTGGGTGGGCTGGCAATAGGCTAGGCCGATCTCACCGTCCTCCTGAGGCCTTTGGTAAGCAATAAATCCGTGCCCTGCAAACCCGGACTGGGCGGATCCCGTCACATACGAACCGATAAACCCGATGCCATCATCGCTCACGCCATGCACTGAGAGTCCATGAATTGAAGCGGGGACATCAGCGCCCAAGAACAGAAGGTAGTGCTCTAGACTTGTGCGTCCAAAGAAGGGGCTGTAGACCCCAGCCCCACCATATCCCCATACGAACTCACGCCAACAGGGGTTCCTGGCATGTATGCGCCCGAGTTGCTGAGTCCAAGCATGCCTGTCCCCTGGGACCAACGAAAACCAGCGTCCACCTGGCCCGATGAACCGTACGCTGTGCCGACGATATGACCACCGTCGGAACTCACCGAACTCGCTCGACACGAACCGAAACCGTTTGGAACTCCCAACGAAGTGACGCCCATTCCCAGCTCCCAACGAATGGCCACTTCCGTGTTCAGCGTCAAGTCCTGGGCCCAACCACAGGCTATGGTTCCATCCGCGTTTGCGTCAGCCAACCAAAGATTCTCGAAGCCAGCGGGAGCCGCAATGGGCTGTATGGCGCCCCCGGAAGTGACGCGAACAGCCCCCATTACCGCGTCATTCAGGAAAGCGACTTCACCTCCATTGCTAACACTGATGAGGGTTGCCCTAGGAAGATCTGGAAAGTCCATATAGCCGTTGGCCTGATTCCACAAGAAAGGTCCGAATGATGGAAACTGACTTGAGGAGTCTAGGATTCGGGTTCCACCAATGGTTCCCCCGTCCGGGCTCACAACGGTTGCGTGGCCCGTCACCCAGTTCCCGGGCAAGCCCAAGGACAAAGGGCCGCTATTGCGATGCCACCGAAACGGACCGTCTACAAGGAACTGATTGGGGGGTACGGCCGTAGCTGTTTGAACTGCGATTCCGACCACGACGGCTCCGTCTGAACTCAGATCAATGGGTCGACTGAAAGGATCTGGGTTTGGATCTGGTACGGCTCCAAGATTGAAGAACTCGGCCTGGGCAGCAAGGGCTGCAGGGGCCAACATCAGCGGAGAAACAAGGCAAAGTAAGCGACTCAAATTCATGATTGTCAGGGGTTGAGCTAGTGATGGGAGATCTACTGGGAATGACCCTTTTCCCAATCGTCTAAGAACCCGGTTGGTAGCCACAAGAGTGAACCACCCACCTTCTAAGAATGCAGTGCGAACTCTTGCTAGTTCCTTCACACCCCACCTTCGTTCGTAGAACTCCAGGTCGTTGATTCCTAGAACACTTTGGACGACACACCGGTGTGCGTGTTTGTCCCTGGCACTTGGAACTCCCTGGACCATGATCCACGGCGCCCATCACTCATGGAGGGATGAGCAACCGCTTTTCACGAGCCAATATGGGCTTTGATCATTCAATGACAATAGGGCGCCAAGCACACTCGAGTTACCGACTATTCGCCGCTTTTGCGGTGGGTTTGATGGAGTTTAAATGGGGCCTTTTATGCCAAGAACCCTACGGATTGCGTGCGCTATCGCACGCCCACTCTTCCACCGAATTGGATTTCCTTCTCACAAGGAACACCATTGCTTCTTGACCCAATTTGCGGCGACTTTAGAAACGCCTTGGGTCGAATATGGGCAATCAACCGTGACCCATTCACTCGGCTCACCGGGTGTGCGCAAATCCGTTGCCTAGCCAGGTTCGCCCAGCTAGCGCCGATCTGCCAATCGTGACAAGCACCCGGTTCGTTGGCCCCATGCAACCTCGAATGGGCCTATCGATT
>JARGOW010000144.1:4434-8124 GCA_029212955.1 Planctomycetota bacterium
CGGCTTGGGTATCATGTTTCCATGGACATGCATTCGGACCAGGTTCGGGTCTCCAAAGAGCTCGTTGGGCAACTGATTCGGGATCAGTTTCCTGAATGGAGCG
This sequence comes from Planctomycetota bacterium, assembly GCA_029212955.1. Classification (GTDB taxonomy): domain Bacteria; phylum Planctomycetota; class UBA1135; order UBA1135; genus NORP259. The sequence goes on from JARGOW010000144.1 coordinate 4,538, forward strand.
ATCACCCGATCACACCTTTGGAATCCAAAGGGACGGTCAATGCGATGTTTCGGGTTGGGCCCCACTTGGCAGCCCGATTTCCCCTGCGCATGGACAATCCGGCTGCGGTTCAAGCCACTTTCGAAGCGGAAGCCGTGGCCGCCCGTGAACTGCACGAGAACACGGACGTACCTGTTCCACTGCCCCTTGTTCTCGGACGTCCCGGTGCGGGCTTCCCCATGCCTTGGTCGGTTCAGACTTGGCTTCCAGGGGAAACGGCGATGGAGCAAGATCCTGGCGGCTCGGATGCGTTTGCATTGGACCTGGCGAATTTTGTTTCCCGAGTTCGATCGATCGATTTGGCGGGTCGTGTGTTTCCGGGATCGGTGCGCGGTGGAGGCCTGCGCGAACATGACACCTGGGTGGAGCACTGCTTCGTACAAAGCGAAGGCCTATTGGACATTCCAACGCTTCGAAGGATGTGGTCTCGCTTTCGTGAATTGCCTGCGCACCGGGGAAATGCCATGACCCATGGCGATTTGACGCCCACCAACGTTCTCGTCGCCGATGGTCGCTTGGCTGGCGTACTTGACTTTGGTTTGTATGGTCCAGCGGACCCCGCATTGGACCTGATTCCCGCATGGCACATACTTCACGCCGGTCCCCGGGCGACCTTGCGGTCCGCTTTGCAATGCACCGACCTGGAGTGGCTCCGCGGGCAAGCCTGGGCGTTTCAACAGGCCATGGGTTTGGTTTGGTACTACCAAGAGAGCCATCCCTCTATGGCTCTCTTTGCACGCCGCACCCTGGAGAGGCTGATGGGGCAAGACCAGGACTAGTCCGGTGTGGAGGTTTGCATGGGTGCGCCCAAATTCCTTGCGATCCTCGGATCGGGATTCACTTGGCAACCCGCGGAAGGATTCGGACCTCTCGATTCCCCGAACGCATGGAGCACTCCGGAGGCCACAGCGATGCAACCTGACCCCGAACCACCTCGTTGGCCTAACTACTCCATAGTTTCTGGCTAGGAATGCGAAGCGCCCGATTGAATCGCGCAGAACTGTTCTCCCACGCGATTGCACCCGTGAGTTCTACGATTTCGTCCGCTCCAAAATGGGTCTCCACCCGGGCATAGAGTCCATCGTCCACATCCCCCACGGTCATCGCCTCAGCGTATTCAAGCGCCACGCTCGCCCTACCATCAAAGAGCGCCGCATCCACCGGCCCCGATGACGAGAGCGCCAACAGTTGCTCCCGGGAGGCTCCCAAGTCGCTGCCCACGGCAGCGTTGATGTCCTGTCAGAACTCACAACCAATAAGGGAAGCCACCCTCCGATTGACAAGTGCAATCAACAAGTCATCGAGCAAACCCGATTGACCCAAGCCTGTCCACATCGCGCGGACCCCGCGAAACAACGTGGGCCGACGCGCATACACCAGGTGATTCGCAAGGGGCGCCCCCCAGGTTTTCGCCTGTGCATCCAAAACTGCAGAGGTACGTGCATCGGCCTCGGCCGGGTCAATTCCAGGGATTCGACTCATGGAATAAGGGTACCGACCGACACGCCGGATAGGTACCGCGACCTCCAGGGTAGCGGAGCTAGGTTTTCAAGCAGTGCGCTCCATGGTCCGAATCCCGGCGTTTAGAAGGCCGGCGTGATCCCCGGTGTGGGAATGGGATAGCGGCCGTTTTCGTCGGGCAGGACGGGGGGGGCGGCGTCGAATTGGTAGTCCTTGGGGGACAGGTCCTGGCCCGATTGCATGGCCTCGTCCAAACGTACGATTTGGCCCGAATAGGTGGCCATGCGTCCTAGGATCGAGGTCATGGTGCTTTTCGCGCCGATCTCGGCTTCGTTGTAGGGAGTGCCTGCTCGCACGGCGGTGAAAAGGTCGTTGTGCTCGACTTGATAGGGGTTCGGTTCATCGCCGCGGAAGCGCCATTTCCAACCGCCCACGCTTTCGATGTTGGCTCCACCGATGTTGGCTTCGCCGCGAGTACCGTGGGCGAATTCGTTCACGGTCGAGTTGGTGCCGGGCATGTGGCGGCACTGGCTCAGCATTTTGAGGCCGCTGGCGTAGGTGTACTCGACCATGTGGTGGTCAAAGATCTCCCCATGCTCGATTCCGGTACGGACCAATCGCCCCCCCTGGCCTTGGGCTTGCACCGGATAGTCCCCCACCAACCAATTGCAAACGTCCAGGTTGTGAATGTGTTGCTCGGTGATGTGATCGCCGCAGAGCCAGTTGAAGTAATACCAGTTGCGCATTTGATAGGTCATTTCACTTTGGCCAGCTTCGCGCGGTCGCACCCATACGCCCCCGCTATTCCAATAACAGCGCAGCAAGGTCAGATCGCCGATTGCGCCGTCTTTGAGTCTCTGGATGGTTTCGAGGTAGCGCTGCTGGTGGCGGCGTTGCAGCCCAACTCCCACACGGAGGCCTTTTTCGTCGGCCTCGCGCGCTGCTGCCAACACCTTGCCCACGCCCGCAGCATCCACCGCTACAGGCTTCTCCATGAACACGTGTTTACCCTGGGCAATCGCATGCTCGAAGTGGATCGGCCGAAATCCCGGCGGGGTGGCGAGCACGACCAAATCCACATCTTCGGCCATGGCCTTCTTGTAAGCGTCGAATCCGGTGAAACGCCGCCCTTCGGGCACATCAATCTGGCTCGGATGCCATCCCTGCAATTCCCTCAGGCTGGTTTCGAGGCGATCGCTGAAGGCGTCGGCCATGGCGACCAATTTCACAGGACCTAGCCCAGCGCCCGCGGTGTGCAAGGCTTGGCTCGCAGCGCCCGTTCCCCGGCCTCCGCAGCCGATCAGTGCGACTCGCAATTCCCTGTCCCCCAACGCATTGGCGGGAGGCTCCGGCTTTTCTTCCGATGTCGAGTCCCCCTTGGCCAGGTTGGGGAGGACGGAGGCTCCGAGGGCGGCGGAGGAGTACTTTAGGAATGAGCGGCGGGAGGACTTCATGGCCTAGAGTCTAACCCGAATTTCAATTCTCGCTGCGAACCAGGCCACAACCGTCGTCTCCCGATGGTCAGCGTTCGCCCTTGCGCTGCCGGGCTTGGATCTCAGCGATGCGGGGCAAGTCCGCTGACCAGTACTTTTCTTGCTCCTCCAGCGACGGAGCCACCAGCGGTCGTACGATGCGAAACCCCACGGTCTGCGCGTTGGTCAGGTACCAGATGCTCTTTGGGAGTTGCGGGTCCATCATTTTCCAAGTGTCTTTCGATCCACGGCGTGCTGCACTGCGTAGGGCTTGCGGATCATCGTCCCAGGAACCTCCACGCACCACCCGCGGGTACTCCTTGGTGGGCCAGTGGATCGGATTCTCAACGCCTTCCTTCGCAGCTTGTTCCCCGTAGGCCTTCACCCCATAGCCGTCGAGAACCCACTCCGCCACATTGCCGTGCATGTCGTGCAAGCCCCATGCGTTGGGCCGTTTCTTGCCCACGGGATGATAGGCGTTGTCGCTGTTCTCGTAGTGCCAGGCATGGGTATCAAGTTTCTTTTCGTCCGCGCCAAACGAGTAGGCCGTCGTACTCCCCGCTCGACAGGCGTACTCCCATTCCGCTTCGCTGGGCAGACGAAATGCCCGCCCAT
>JARGOW010000145.1 GCA_029212955.1 Planctomycetota bacterium
GTGGTGCTTTGGAAGAAGATCGAACCCACCCTGGCCGCGGCCCAGGCGGCCCAACAAAACCTGGCGTCCCACCGCTTCGAAGAATCCACCGACGAAGAAGGGCGCGTGACCTTCGACGTGGAGGACGGGGAGTACTTCGTGCAGGTGCCCTCCTATCGCCTGGATCCAACCCCCGTGCAGGCTTCCAGCGGGCAGACCGATTGGCAGGTCATGGCCCTTCCGGGAACCACCGTTTTGGAGGGGCGCATTCTGAATTCGGACGGTTCGCCGGTGGCGAATACGAGCCTCTGGCTGCACTCGGGCGACCAGGACTATTCGACCATGTCCCTGTACTACACGGACGCGGCGGGCCGCTACTCCATCGAAAACCTGGCCCCCAAATCCTACGCCCTGTCGATCATCAAGAGCGTGGCGGACCAATCGGCCCAGCATGTGCGTGAGGTCCAAGGCAGCGGCGCACCCGGACAAACCTTCGATGTGACCTTCCCGCCCTTGACCGCCGCGGTGCACGGCCGCCTGACCGATGGCAACGGGGCCGGGGTGCCAGGGGTTTGGATCGGCGTGGAGTTCCTGGACGCACCCCACCGATCGATCCTGGCCGGCTGGGTGGGCACCGATGCCACGGGGCACTTCCAGGTCCCGCGCCTGGAACCGGGGCGGCACATTTTGCGAACCGCCTGGGCCGATTTCGAAAACGTGTTCTCCGAGGAATTCGTTCTGGCCGCGGGGGAGGACTTGGAAGTCAACCTGACGGCGCCTGCCACCCCCGGCAAGCACGTGCGCGGTCACATGATCGCAGCCGACGGCGGCCCCCTGGGCGGCAACTTCGTGTTCATCACCGATGGCCAGGGCCGCCAGAACGGAAACTTCTTCTCCACCATGGACTGGTCCTACGTGGGCGCCTTCGACGCGTCGGGCCTGGCCCCGGGCAACCACACCCTGGAGCTCACGGCCCAGGGTTGCCAGAAGCAGCAGTTCCCGGTCAGCGTGGCCTCAGACGTGGCGGGATTGGTGGTTTCCATGCCGCGTGAATGAGCGTTCGGGGAGCATGTGCTGTCCGGTAGGATTCTGTGCGACTATCCCACACGGGGGGCGAAGTACTGCCCCTATGCGTTGCGTTCGACTGAGATTGGGTCGATTTAGGCGAGCGGCTTTTTTGCCTTGGCCTTGGCCTCGCGCAGGAGTTCTTGGGCTTCGTCCCGGTACATTTCTCGGGGGTCGATGCCGATGGCCAGGAGTTGTTTGGCTTGGCGGGGGGTGCAGAGGCCCACGGCCTTGCGGTCCAGTAGGTATTCACGCAGCTCTTCCACCTGGGAGCTGGAGTAGGACTCGATCAGTTTGGGCGGCAGGCCGGCGCTCTTGATGGTCTTGAGCTGTTGTTCGGTGGGGGGGCCGCCGCTCTTGGGCTTTTTGGAGATGTGGTCCAGGTCGATGCCCACGGCGGCGTAGGGGTCGCGGCGTAGCAGTTGGTAGACCACGTCGGCTTCCTGGGCCTCCTGTTCCTGGCGGGCGAGTTCGAGGGCTTTTTCGAGCTCCATGGATTCGCCCTCTTCGCTGGCGGCGGCGGCGATGTTGCGTGCGCGTTCCACGACCTCTTCCTTGTCCCGGCCGAAGATGTCCACGGCTTGCACCAGGGAGTGGCGGCAGTTGGCGGGGATAAAGTCGAGCACCAACAGGTCTTCCTTGCCCGGTGCGATGCGCGTGCCGCGGCCCACCATTTGCGCGTAGAACGAACGCGACATGACCGGGCGCGCCACGGCGACCAGGGCGATCTCGGGCACGTCGAAGCCCTCGGTGAAGAGCGCGCAGTTGACCAGGATTTTGACCTCACCCCGGCGGAAGCGTTCGATTTGAACCGCGCGTTCTTCGAGCTTGTGGGTGCCGTCCAGGGAGACCGCGCAATGGGGGTCACCGGAGATGTCGTTGAGCACCCGGGCCAGTGCCTTGGAGTGGGCTACCGATGCGGCGAACACGATACCGGGGCGATCGCCGCGTTCGCGCAGGATCGGAGCGGCCATCTCCACCAGGTGCAGGTCCTGGGTGAGCACTTTCTCCACGCCCTTGGTGGCCAACTCGCCGGCGATCTTTCGAATGCCACTGAAGTCCGCTTCGGTTTTTACCAGGAAGCATCGAATGGGTGCCAGCCAGCCCGCTTCGGTCGCCGTGAGCAAGTCGTAGTCGAAGGCCACCGCCGAGAAGATCTTGCCCAGCTTGACGCCATCGGCGCGCTCCGGCGTGGCGGTAACACCCAGAACGTGGGCGTGAAAGTGCTCGATGACCTCCTGGAAGGTGTCGGCGGTGCTGTGGTGGGCCTCGTCGATGACCACGATGCGGAAGGCATCGCGGGGGATCTCGGCAAGCCTACGTTGCAGGGTTTGGATGCTGGCCACGGCGATCTTGGGTCGCTGGCCATTGGGTTTGGTCAGTTCCCTTCGGTCCGCCATTTCCACCGCAACCACGTCATCGCACCAGGCGGAAATCTTGTCCCGGGCTTGCTGTACCAGTTCCTGGCGGTGGGCGAGCACGAGGACCGGCCCTTTCGCCAGGCGCGAGATTTCAGCGAAGAGCACGGTCTTGCCAGTGCCCGTGGGCATAACCACCAGGACGCGTCGATGCTTTTTCTTGTACGCGGCGCGTACGGCTTCGAGGGCTTCTTGTTGGTAGGGGCGCAGCTGCATGGGGGCCTTGGATTCTACCCTAAGCCCGCCTGGATCATGGGGTGTGCTTGGGTGGCTAGGACCTTCGGATCAGGGATCCCGCTTGGTGGGGGCCTTTGGGGGAATGGGGCTCATTCGCAGCCCGCGAAACCCAACCGGCCGGGCGCGGGCCGAGAGATGTGGGGCTCGAGTCACCCGGTCGTGCCCGGGGATTTCAACGCGCCGGGGTGCTAGCGCAGCAGCTTGGATTTCAGCGCCTTCGACATTCTCTTGGCCTTGTCGTCCAGGAAAATTTGGAGGCCTACCGTGGCGCGTAGCAGATTGTCTCCGCGCTCTTCGAGGGAGTACGAGTCCGTCTCCCCGCCCAAATCGATCAGCACTCCGATGGAGGGAACGCTGTGGTATTCGGCGGATCCCGTGCCCCCCTGACTTTCCTTGCCCGTGGAGTACTGGTCCGCGCCCCCGCCGTCGATGCAGATGGCGATGCCGGTTTGCGCAGCCCCTCCGCAACCCAGGTCGCCCACCCGATAGATGTCATCGCCCGCATCGTCGAGCAGGTAGCCCACGCCTTCGTCCCAGGCCATGCCCGTGTGGGCTACGGACCGGCACTTGTACAGGTCGTTGCCGCCGGCGTCCCATTTGACACCCACCGCCTGGTGGACGCCAAAGCCTTGGGCGTAGCGCGACCCATGGGCTTCGTCATCGCCGCCCCCGTCGAACATCAATCCAAAGCCAAAGTAGTAGCCGCCGCCCTGGCTGAAACTTCCCGCCTGGTAGCGATCGGTTCCTTCGCCCAGGTCCAAAAGGGCTGCCACGCCTCCGACCACGGTGGATCGGATACCCGTGGAGTAGCCCTGGGACGCTCCGTGGTAAACATCGGGTCCCGAGTCCCCGTAGACGTCGGGCCAGTGCAGATCGGACAGGTAGGAGTCGTTGCCTCCGCCGTCGACCAAAGCGCACAGCCCGTGGCCGATGCCGCCGCCTTGGGCGTGGGCGTGGGCCGAGTACGAGTCGTCGCCAGAGCTGTCGTAGAGCAAGGCCACGCCGCAGGTGGAGTGCCCTTGGGAGTAATCCTCTGAGGTATAGGTGTCGTTGCCTTCCAGGTCGATCAATGCGGCAAAGCCAAGGATGCTGGAGGCCAATCCGGCGCGTTCGCTTTGATAGGTGTCGCTTCCTTTGCGGTCCACCAAGATGGCCACGCCGCCGGCGCTGAAGACCGGGCCTGGATCGGAGGATTCGTAAAGGTCATCGCCCCCCAGGTCGAGCACGATATTCACGAGCATGTCTTCGGAATCCGCTACCGCCGCGTTTTCGTAGGTGTCGTCCCCGCCCAGGTCGATGGTTAGGGCCGCCGTGAAGTCCTGGGTGCTTTTGCCCTTTCCCATGAGGACCACGCGGTTCCAATCCGTGTCGCCCTCCACCGCCAGCACATCGGGTCCATACTCCTCGGAGGCCGAGGGGTCTTGGAACTTGCCCAGCCGCTGGGCCAGGGATTTCATGAAGGTCGGGTTCGAGAGTCCGAGCAAGCACTCGGTGACGGCCAGGATGTGCTCCCTGTCGCTTTTCAGTTCTGCGAAGAGGGAGGAGAAGTCCCGTAGGGCTTGGGTGGATTCGGCCCCCATTCTTTGGTTGGGCCGGTGGCGATCGAGCCAAGCCTCGAAGAAATCCAGGTGTTCCTCGAAGAGGAGGGATCGTTGTTCTGGTGTGAGCTCCCCATGGGCCGCTTGCAACTGAAGGTGGGCTTCCTCGACGAATGTGCTCAGGAGCTGCAGGAGATCGGCGCCCCGGGTGTCGGGGTTCTGCAGGCGCTGCCAAGTTTTGGTCAGGTACTCCAGGTCTGCTACCCGGTCAGGGCCGGCGTAGTTGTCCATGTCCAGCCAGTGAGCGACCGGGGAGACCAGGGAGGGAAACGGTGTCCCCGAGGCATGGGTCAGGGGGCGTTGCAGACGATCCTTGAGGTCCGCGGCCAGGGCGGGGGGGAGCCAGGGCTGCCGCAAGCATTGATCCACACGGGAGAGGCGGTGGGCCACCTTAGCCCGGCGTTCGGGAACGCCATGGAGATGTTCGAGGACCCGGGCAAAGTCCGTGTCCAGTTTCTGTTTGGCCACCGCCCGTTCGACAACGCGCCAGAAATCCGGTTTTGCATTCTCCTGGGGAATGGCGGCACCCAGGAGCAGGGCACAGAGCCCTAGGCCTAGGGTCGATCGCAAGGGAGCTTTCATGTTCAGCGCGCGACGACGGTGACGCTCAAGGTGATTTCTTCTTCCCCGCGCTGCACGATGGTCTCCACCGTTTGGCCCGGGTCCAGGGTCTTGAGCAGATCGGAGAAGCCGCGTAGGTCGTCGATTTCTTCGCCGTTCACTTCGAGCAGTATGTCGCCGGCCAGCACCCCGCCAGCAGCGGCGGGGGATTCCGCCACCACGGAATCCACGCGCACGCCGGGTCCGCCGAAGGAAAAGTCGGGTACCGTTCCGAAGCTCACCCGGCGTCCTCCCTGTTGGGTTGGAGCTTTGGCCCCCTTTACCTTGGTGGGCATGGTGGAGCCTTCGATCGTGATCGTGAGCGGTTCTTCCCGTTCGAGCATGTAAGCCACGCCCTCCTTGGCGAAGACGGCGACTTGTACGAGGCCTGGTCCGTTGACCTGGTCGACGGTGTCGCTGGGTCTGTGGTAGTCCCCGTGGGCCCCGGTGAAGAGTTGCACGCCGGGTACGCCTTTCTCCACAAAGCTTGCTTGATCCGAAGCTTCGGCACCGCCCATGACAATTTGGTTTGCGATACCGGTTGTGAATCCTGCGCCGCGGAATATGTGCTGCCACTCGGAGGCCGTATTGCACCCGTGGATGCTGACACCCTTCTCGCCGAAGCGTCCCACGGTGTCCAGGTTGATCACACCGCGGACTTGTTCCAGCGGCAGGACCGGGTTCGCCACATAATGCTTGGAACCATGCAGTCCGCATTCTTCGGCGGTGAAAGCCGCCACCACCAGGGTGCGGGGGCGCGGGCCCTCGGCGACCAGGTTGGCCGCCAATTCGAGCATGACCGATACGCCGCTGGCGTTGTCGTCGGCACCCGCGTGTAGCTTGCCCTCATTGCCCGCATGGGCATTGGGCCAACCGAAGCCCAGGTGATCGTAGTGGGCGCTGAGTACGATCGACTGATCCTTCCAATCCGCGTTCGAGCCGGGCAGGAGGCCAATCACGTTGCGTGAGCGGATAGGCGGGCTTTGGGGCCCCAGATCCACGACCAGATTTTGGAAGTATGTGCCATCGTCGCCCCCCGGCTGCAGGCCTGCGGCCCGCATTTGGTCGGCGATGTACGCGGCGGAATCCTCCAGGCCTTGGCTACCCAGTCCGCGACCTTCCCGGGCGGGATCGGCTAGCCAAGTCACGTGGGACATGAGTTTGCGTGCAGAGAATTCCGGGGGCAGCTCAGCCATGGCGGCGCGCTCTTCCGGTGCCAAGGCAGGCATGGGAGTGCTTTGGACTTCGCGCAAGTCGCGCACCAGGGGGGAACCTGCCGCGGGCCACTGGCCCTTGAGCATGTTGTTGGGTGCGTCCCCCTCGAAGGCCAGGGACGAGTATTTTCCATAGTGAGGCAGCTTTGTTTGCATGCCTGCGGTGGCGGCTTCCGGTTCCACCACGAGCCATGCCAGGACCTTTTGCAGGTTGTCGGGATGGCGCCAGAGTGCCACCAGACTGTGGTCCTTGAGCGAAATGGTTTCACCCGCGAGTTGAACTTGGGAGCCATCTTCGGATATGGATACTTGGGGGTTGAGCGCCGTCAGATTTTTTGCCCAGAGGTTGTTGCGCCCGAGAATCCAAGCGCTTTGGTCCACGGGCCAGGAGGTCAATTCGCTGTCGGAGACAAAGCGGATGTGATGTTCGGGGGTTTCCCAACCGCGCACCATTTCCTTGTACCGGGCGGACTCCTCCGGGTCCACGGAGGGCAGCACGGCCAGGATGTCCGTGTCGCCGAATACCTGCCCGATGGTGGGCGGAGTTTCTCGGGGGTCGAGCATGCGGAAGATGTCGAACTCCGGGTCGAGGGCGATGGAGATGGGTTTGGAGGTGAACGTCCGCGTGTTTGGGGTCGAGACCTCGGTGAGCCAAACTTTGAAGCGCTCCACGCCCGATTCCGTGGTGACGGTCACCGGCACATGGAGTTTGTAGAGGGGCAGACCCTGGTTCTGGCTTACGCCGAACCGCAATTCATAGCCCTCTTGGGTGGCTTCCACGGAAGTCTCACCCAAGGTCAAAACAGGCGCGCCCGTGCGGGGAACCCATTGCTCAAAGAAATGGGCCAGCTCTCCGCCTGAGGCCTTTTCAAAGCTGGCGCGCACGTCATCAAAGGAAGCGCGCTTGCCGATGTTGTCCTGGTAGAAGTGGCGCAATCCTTGGCGGAAAACATCCTCGCCCACCTGGCGACGCAGCATGTGAAACAGCATGAGGGACTTTCCGTATCCAACCGCTTCCGTGGCCGCGCTGTGGCGGGAACGGAATTGGGAGAGGGGGAAGTCCTTTCCTTCGGCCACGTAATTCCTGTATTTCTGGAGGGAGTTGCGGCGGTAGCCCGCGCCCTTGCCGCGCTGTTCTTGGATCAAATGGTCGGCCATGTAAGCCGTGAGACCTTCGCACCAATTGCCTGTTTCGTAATCTACGAAGACCGAGTTGCCCCACCAGTTGTGCAGAATCTCGTGGGGGTAAGAGCTGTGAAGGATGAAAGGCATGCGAATCACACGCTCGCCCAGCAGTGTGAAGGAGGGCATGCCGTAACCGGTTTCCCAAAAATTCTCCACAAGGGCGAATTTGCCGTAGGGGTATTCGCCGAGCATTTCCGAATACATGTCGATGTACCGGCCGGTCACGCCCAGGTACTTGGAGGCGATGCCCGGCTCGTCTTCGTGCAGATAGACCAGGGTTTGCGTATCTTCGCTCTGGCTTTCGTAGCGGTTCAGCGGGCCGCCCACCAGGTACACCTGCTCGAGGCCCTGGGTGGTGGACCAGCGCGCCAGGCTTTTGCCCTCCGGCGCATCGGCTTCGGACGAGGAACCTTGCCCCTGGCTGACCACATGCCAGCCCTCGGGCCCGGTAACCTCCACAGCAAAAGTGATCAGGTCATCGCCCATTTTGGGCACCCAAAGACTGCCCCCGTCCAGGTAGATCCCCTCCGGTCCCACCTGGCCGCGGGAGCTACGCATGCCGCGGCTGTACTCTTCCTTTGGATCGGAAATTCCGTATCGGAATTTGCCCGTGTAGGTCACCTGGATAAAGCTCTCCTCCGAGTGGCGATCGAGCAGATAGACCAGGTTCCCGTCTTCCGTGGGTTGCAAGTCCATCACATCGGGGATGGATTCAATCACTTCCAAGTTCTCGTCTAGCTCGAATGTCGCGCCCGCGGCGGTTTGCCCAGGGAGCAACCGAATGACATCCGT
>JARGOW010000146.1 GCA_029212955.1 Planctomycetota bacterium
CTCCACGATACATGTCACCTGAGCAGGTGCGGTCGGAGGAGGTTGATAGACGAACAGACGTGTAGTCCCTGGGGGTCACCCTCTTCGAATGCCTGACTGGGGAGTCCGCTTTCAGTGGAAAGCGCTCAATGGAGGTATATGCTTCGATACTCCATGACGATCTACCGGCAATGCCAGCGAGCCTACCTGGCGATTTGGGAGTCGTGCTCCAGGCCGCGACCCGCAAAAATCCAGAGTCACGCTACGCCACTGGTTTGGAGTTGGCCGAGGAGCTGAATCGGGTCCTTAGGGGGGAGCCGATATTGGCTCGTCCGGCGAGCTTGGCAAGTCGCGTACATGGGATCGTTAGGCGAAACAAACTCTTGACCACTGTAGCGTTGGTCGGAGTTTTGGCCGGCGGGTTGGGGATTTTGGGGGGGTGGAAATTAAGAAGGCCAAACCTAGCCCCGCAGCCAGGAGTCGGTGCCAAAGCCACGCAGGTCGAATTGCCTGCTGAGTCCCTCTACCGTGACAAGTTGGCCAGGTGGGAGTCTGCATTTGAAGAGGGAAACTTCGCATTGGCCTCACGTGAGTTAAGAGCCACCAATCCCCAATTCAGGGGCTGGGAGTATGAATATTGCTTGCGCCGACTCATGGAATCCAGCGAACCGGTTGTGGGAGGGAATCCTCCCCGGTTGAGGTGGGTGGACGTGAATGGAGTGTCGCAACCTTGGAGTTTGGTGGTTGACTCAAGGCACCTGCGACTGTCGGACGCAAGGACCCATGAAGTCAAACACTCCATTGAGGCATTTGAAGATTCCGCAGTTCCATTCGGCTCCCTCGGCTTCGAGCGAGTGGGGGTCGTTCGGAACTCAGATCGCTCGATTCATGTTTGGGATGTGGACACAGGTCGAAAGTTCGGGCCCATTCCTGGACGGGGGTTGTCGAGGCCATGTTTGTCCAGCGATGGACGCATGATGGCCTACCTGGCCGAGGATCGTTCTACGTGGTTTATCGAGCTCGATTCCGGACGTTCTGTGCAACTGTCCGATCCGGTTGGAGAACGGGAATCTAGTTGGACGTATTTCGCCTTTGATCTTGAGGGGAGTCGCCTCTGCACCGTGCATACAAAACCTGGGGCAGTGTCAACACTGCAGGTGCATGATCTGAGCAACCCTTTCGCGGATGTTCAGCTCAACCCGTCTGTTGCCCGACAACTTCCAATTGAGGGGCCGGACATGGTCTGGCATCCGCGTGGGACTTTTGTCGTGTTTAGGATTGGTGGCGAGGTCGTATTTGCCGATCCGGATGATTTGACGATTCTAGAATCGATGAACGTTCCGACGGAAATGACGATCGGGCCGACTTTTCATCCTGACGGAGTACATCTCATTACGCGCCATTGGGATTCGTTGAGGGCTTGGAGGTTGCCGGAATCAATGGGTGGAGTCCAATCCACACATGAGCCGGCGCATTGGCCTTTTCTGGGCAAGCCGGAGGTTCCGCTCGCGGTGCACCGCACCTTGGACAACCTACAGTTCTCTCCAGACGGACAGCACGCGCTGGTTTATTGCCAAGATACACGTACGATGGTTGTGGACTTGTATGAAGAGCCAGCACCTGATCGCTTTGGCGGTACCAATGGGAGTGCCTGGCCTCGAAGCTCAAGGGAATTCACAGTCCAGGTGTCTCCGCTGGGGAACATGATTGAGCTACACATCTTTGGCACGAATAGACCCGGAGATCGGAACGCTCCGCTCTACAAGTTGTCGCTCGAGTCATCCGAAGTGTCGAGCTCCCAGCCACTACCCTTTGTTGCGTGTAGCACCCAGCGTCGCGGGTATTGCGTTGTCGGTGGGAAGCTCACTGTGTGGAGCCTCGAAGATGCGAAGCCGTTGGGTGCTCATGCCTGTCGCCCCGCAACATCCATGGCAGTGAACGGCGACGGAACACGGCTTGCGCTGGGCTTTTCCAATGGTGATATTGAAATCCGCAATGCTGAAACGCTTCAACCCTTGGTTGGATTCGAAGGACACTCAATGGCCGTGAAGTACCTCACGTTTTCCGATAGTGGGGTCGATCTGTATTCGCAAGCTGAGGCCGAAGTGCCGCGGAGATGGTAACCGTGTGGACGGGGGACTGAATGGAGTTCCAGCTTCCTACCGGTTGTGATCTTGGCCTCGTTCGAGAGGTCGCAGATCTGCTGGCTCGTGCGACTCTATCTGCTTCCCGGGAGGAGAGAGAGGGCTGCCGGCTGGACAACCCATGGTCATAATCCGATTCCGTTCCGTTTGCGTGAACTGGGACAGCTTATGGCCGGGGCAGCGGGCCAAGCAAAGTGGAGTCCACCAGCTCGCATGAATGGGGCATATATGCCTCGCACCCTCCTCCCCAATAATGGGCAGGGTTGGTACGCCCGACAGGATTTGAACCTGTGACCTTCCGCTTCGGAGGCGGACACTCTATCCAGCTGAGCTACGGGCGCCAATTTGGGCCGGGAATGTAAAGCATTGCACCCACCGGTGCCACGTGGATCCGGGCAAATCGGAAGCCTCGGGGCACGGCTCAGGCGCCCCACAGGCCTGAATTGGGGGGTCGTCTCACTTTTTGGGCACTCGTTTGGGGATCCCTTGACGGATTTACACTTCTGGGTGATGCTGAATGGATACGCGATCTCCCCCAGGGTCGCACGCTCCCCCACAATCCGTATTTAAGAGGCCCTTGCATGCACTTACCGCAGGCACACAATCTCCAACTCCCCAGCCCGGGGAATCAGTCCCGTCCATCCTTCCTAGGTTTGGCGGTTGGTTTGTTTGCCCTTACAGCGGTTTCAGCCTCCCATTGGATCGTCTCGCCCGATCAAGTCCTGCACGCGACGACCACGAATATCGTCGATTCCGATGCGGACGGACTGCCGGACACCCAGGAGCTGGTGCTTGGAACTTCGCCTTACCTGGTGGATTCGGATGGGGATGGAGCGTCGGACGCCATGGAGCTGGCGCTGGGCACTTCCCCCGTTCTGTCGGCGCAAATGCCGACACCGGGGAAGGAAATGGGGGTAGGCATGGTTGCGCGGGGCGGAGGGGGAATGACCACGATTCAGGTACTGATGTATTCATCGACCGCGTCGTTTGAGGAGCTTTCGCTCGTCATGTCTGTCAAAACAAGTGCGGGCATCGCCCAGATCGATATGGCCCGGCTGGAGCAGTTCTCCACCGCTTCCGACAGTGTATTGCCGGGAGGGGCTGGCGTGCGGTCCGTGGCCATTGAGCTTTCTCCCCGCATGGTTCAGGCGCCTGGCGAAATCCACTGGGTGGCCGCCATCGGCCACGTCTCGGCGAGCCAATACGCCTCTGCTGCCACCTGCGTCTTGAGCGGCAGCGCCGACGAAAACTCGGTGTATTGGAGCCGTTCCGGGCATACCTTGCCCCCGAATCATTCCGGCCGCGTACCTACGGCTGGTGATCAAATTTCACAACCGATTCCGCCGGATCCCCACGACTCGCAAAACAACCCGGGAACCCCTGGAATGGTGTGTTTGCAGAGCTCTCAAGTGGTTGGAACCGGTCCTGGGTCCACGATTATTACTGAGATCATCGCAGCGGATTGCCAAACCGGTTGGGCGGCATTCTGCGATCTCGGTGCATGCCAAGCCACCGTGGGAACCACGTTCGAGTCGGTGAACCCGCGAAGCTTGCTGGGTGGCTGATCCGACGCGATCGATCAGAAACCAATCCCACTCACCGAACCAAGTCGCGGAACAAGTCGCGGAACAAGTCGCGAGCCAGACCCGTCCAAACCAAGCGTTGATAAGAAGTAAGAGCACAAACCTCGATCCCGACCGGGACCTCGTGAAACAATGTCAGGCCGCAGCTGCGAGCCAAGAGGGGTATCAGGGGACATTCAGGCCGATCTACGACGGCTACAAAGATCGCGTGTATAGCGTTTGCTTCAGGATCACGGGCAATTCCACGGACGCTCTCGATGCCTCCCAGGAGGCGTTTAGTCAGATCTTCCGCCGATTGCAGGGATTCCGATTTGAATCCAAGTTTTCCAGCTGGGTCTATCGAATCGCTGTGAACGCCAGCATCGACCTCAAGCGCCGGGCGAAGAGTCGGCCTGCAGCTTCCTTGGACAGCATTCGCTCCAAGCCTGAAAAGAGCGTGCCCCAATTTGAGGATACCCGGCATACCCGCCCCTCCATTGCGGCATCGCGCCGGGAGTTGGAAGGTGAGGTTCAGACCGCCATCCTGCGATTGAGCCCCAAGCTCCGGTCGATCATCGTTTTGAGATACATCGAGGGTTTGCCCTACGAAGGCATCGCCGAGACCCTTGAAATTTCCTTAGGAACCGTAAAATCCCGACTTTCTAGGGCCCATGCGGCAATGGATCGGGAACTTTCTCCGCTGATGGACCGTCATTTCACTGACTGATCTGCCCTGAACCCTTAATTCTGTCCTCTTCCCATGTCCTTCCACGATGACATCATCCGCCGCTGGCTCGACGAAGCCGCCGCTGATGCTGCCCCCAAACTCGACCGAGAGTCGATCGATGGGTTGGACGGTGCATCCGACGAGGAGGAGCGCATGCGGGACCGCCTGCGCCTGGTCCAGGGCCTTCTATCCACCCTGGATCTGAAGGAAGCGCCCAAGGAGCTGGATGCCCTGGTGCATCACAACGCCTGCGAGGCCCTCGAGTCCGAAACGGACGAGCTCCAGGAGCTTGAGCTGGCAGGCTGGCTTGAGGGGTTGGATACGGAACCCGTTCTCGAGCCGTGCAAGGCCCCTGAATTCCTCGATCGCATCGTGGAGCAGCGCTTGGCCACCATTCAAGGCACCATCGACGAAGAGTCCGAGCTGCAGGCCGAACAACCGACCAGATTCCGTTGGGGATCTCCCCGCAGGATGATGGCCGGAGCCACCCTGGCTCTCGTGCTGCTTGCGGCCCCCCTGTTCCTGGGCGGCTATTCCGGAGCGGATCAAGATGCAGCAGATTCGCCCGTGCGTCTGGTGAACTACGATTCATTGGAGGGCCTGCAGAGGGCCTTCCCCAGCCAATCCCAAGTGGCCAGTGGAGTTGGGATCCTCGGCGCTTTTGGAGCTTCCGGTAACGATTCTGGAGGGCCCCGGTGAGCCCCCTCTCCACAGCTTCCCTGGGCCAATGGGTCGGTAGCGCCATTCTGACGCTTGGCCTGATCGCGTGCGGTGCAGGGACTTCCAGCTCCGATACGATTGAGTTTGGACCGGACAATGGGGTCGTCGCCAGCGGCACGAGCGCATTGGCAGCCAACCTGTCCCAAGCACCTTGGCAGGTCGAGTATCACGGCGTCCGCCGCCTCGAATTCCTGACCGAACGCCCCGTCGTGGAGTACCGCGAAAAGGTTTCCGCCGATGGCCGGGGCCAATTTGGCATCCAGGTGATCGACGTGGCCTCCTCGGGTTTGGATACGGCCTCTTTCCTGGCGGAACAGGCACAGAACGAAGGCTTCAACTATCGGTATCGCGGATTCCGCGTGCTGGATCCCTTCCTTTTTGAGATCAACTACACGGTTCAGCTGCTCAACCAAGAGCAAGTCGTGGCCGGTGTGGATTGTACTCGCATCCTTGTGCGCAAGCGTCTGGGGTCCGCGCATACGACCCCCAACCACTTCATTGTGGATATGGAGCCCAACACCGGGCTGGTCCTAGGTTGGCAGGAATTGACCCCCTCCGGGGTTCTGCTCTCCAAGATGGAGTTTGAATCCTTTGGATTTGGACCTGCCGATGAGCCCATCCCCATGGGAGCGGGCAGCCTGGAGGAGACCGAGCTGGATCCCCAGGATTTGGCGGGCAGCAACGCGCCTTTCGCGGTTCTTCGTCCCCGCCTACTGCCCGCGGAGTTCCGACTTTCCCGGGCCTATGAGGTTCGCGATGCCAGCAACAAGTTGTGGATTCGTCAGGTCTTCACCGATGGTGAAGGGGCACTGATCTTCATGCACAAGAAGCAGGCCAGCGCCAATGCCGGCGATTCCAAGGCCAGCACCTTGGGCATCCTGGAGCAGGGTCAGTGGACCGTGGTCATGGGTGACGTCAACGGGTACTCCTTGCTCGCTGTGGGCAAGATGGGCGCGAACGAGATCGAAGACTTCGTCTCCTCCTGCTTCTAGGGTTTTCAAAGTGCCGTCCGGGCACGAATCGGAGGGCTAGCGGCGCGTCGAATGGGGCCCGCTGTTTCAAACGGGGGCGATTCCGACCGATTTCGCCCTTTTATTGGAACACTCTGACACAGTTGAGTCGGAAATACTTTCGGCCCCCCCCGCACAAGGGGTCAGGACGGGCGTTGCGCCCAAGGCTCGACCGCCTGTGCCCTAGGAGCGGGGTACATTTGGTTGTTCGCAAGAAAACACCGCACAGCCCCACACAACATCATGTCCGACGATAACGAAAAGCCCTTCCAAGAAACCGACCTGGATTCTCCCGAGTACCGCGAGCGCTTGATGCGCAAGATCAACTGCTTGATTGCGGTCTTGGAAGTCGCAAGCGCCAAGGTAAAGCGCTCCATCGATGGACCCGCCCCCGACCTGGATCGCTTGGTGCGCATTCAAACCAACCTCTCCAGTACGCTCGAGGTTTGCCGCAGGGCACGCCGTGCCCTGGAACGCCGTGAGAGCCTCCCCGAAGGTCTGCCCGAGAACTTGGCCGCAGTGGTCCGTCAAGTGGGCAAAGAGAAAGCCAAGGGCCTCCCCGAAGGGTCCGACCAAGAGCTCGGTTCCCCGGAGGAAGCTGCCCGCTTCCGTGGCATGGGCGCCATTCGCAAGGAAGAAATCGCTGCGGTCGATTTCGACGCTCTTTCGAAAAGCTTGATGGAATAAAAACACTCCCTCCATCCTCCCTCACTCCTCCGGCAGCGGCCGGGCGCTCCATGCGCCCGGTCGCTGTCGTTATGGGGTGAGACATTGGACCCGGGTGCCGCCACAAGCCAAAATGCGAGCACTCAAAAGGCTCCACATGAAGAATCTCTCCGCACTGCTACTACTCGCCCTTTCCTTCGCATCCTGCAGCATGACCGAGGCTCCGCGCGTTCGCGCCGAAGCCATGGGTCTCACAAGTTACTCCTTCCGTGGCGCCATCATGAGCGAGCGGCCGGTGGTGCAGGGTTCCATGACCACCGAATTCATGGTGAATGAAAGGGACCGATTGGATGTGACCGCCTGGGGCAATATGAGCCTGACCGCGAGTACGGGCGACGCTCTCTTCGCCAGCACCGACATCCTGGATGTGGAGGAGAACCGTTGGGTCGTGGACTATCACCACCCCATCAACGAAAAGGGCTTTGAGAACTTCCACGCGGGCATCATCCAGTACAGCCGGGAAGGCCTGGCCACGCGCGAGTTGTTCGCCGCCACGAACTGGGATTGGAAGAAGTTCACCGCCGAGGTGGCAACCTATTGGGACTTCGACGAAGGCGACGGCGTCTACGCGAACGGTTCGCTCAAAGGTTACTTCGACGTGGACTCTCGCACCGCCGGCTACTGGAAAGCCAGCCTAGGCGTGGCCACCTCCAACATGGCGGACTTCCTATACGGCGACAATGACGCCGGCCTCTCGGACCTGACCCTGGAAGCGGGAGCCAGCCGCCCCCTCAACAAAAACACCACCATGCATACCGTGGCCGCATTCTCAACCGTCCTAGCCGACGACGACGCCCTCGACGCAGCCGGTATCGATTCCACCCATGCCTGGATCGGTATGGGTGTGAAGTGGTCGTTCTAGCCGATAGGATCGGAACGGGGTTATGGATCAAGTAAGCGGAAGACTCGAGCTCTTCCCCTGGTTTGCTGCAGGGGAAACGGGCTTCCGTTTCACCGGGGCACTTGGGTTGTCGGGCCCGTTGTTTTGTGGAGGGTTATTGGCCTGATGCGCGGGGCTTCACCCAGCCGAGGAAGCGGTCCACGGAAGCGCCCAGGAGGCGCGTCGGCACTGCGACTGCTGGGCATGATGTGGATTGCGTTGGTGGCCTGTGGGTGCGTGGCGACGCGGTTTGCTCCGCCCTTGGATTCGGCCCTCACGCGCGAAGGGGCCGAGTACCTTGCGAGAATGGAAGTTGTTGTTGC
>JARGOW010000147.1:0-7820 GCA_029212955.1 Planctomycetota bacterium
GACAACTTCATACTATTGTCCGGAGATGCCCAGCTAGACGGGCTCGACCCATCACGCGCCGTTTATTTGGATACGGAGACCACCGGGTTATCGGGAGGCGCTGGCGTTTTTGTCTACATGGTGGGCTTGGCCAGTTTTACCGACCGGGGGCTCGAGGTTTGGCAGGGATTCATGGATGGCCCCGAACAGGAAGCCGCCCTGCTGACCGAAGTGGCGCGGCGGATTCAGATCAGTGGGGGAGTGGTTTCCTTTTTTGGCAAGTCTTTCGATCGCCATCGCCTCCAGGACAAAATGTCCATCCATGGAATCGATTCACCCTTCGAGGATCGGCCCCACTTGGACCTCTATCATCCATTGCGGCGGCTGCATCGCGGTGTGTACAAGAATTCACGTCTCCAGACCATGGAGCACGTACTCTGTGGCTTGAATCGCTCCGACGACCTGCCGGGCTCCCTGGCGCCCGAAGCCTGGTTCGACTACCTGGCCGATCGACCCCACCGCCTAGAGGGAGTATTCCGCCACAACTGCGACGACGTGCTTTCCTTGGTGACCTTGCTCGCTTGGCTGGCCAGGGTGGATGACCGCGAGCCCGATGCCGACGCGATTCAAGCGGAGGCCGCCAGGGAGCTAGCCCTTTGCGAAGCCATGCAGGGCCAGAAGGCTTTCCGGAATGCCCTGCAGCGGTCCAAGTCCTTTCTAGACCGCTTCGATTCGAAACCAAATTCAACCGAATCTAAATGGGAATCTGCCAATCAGCATTGCCATGCGCTTCGCCTGGTCCAGGCGGAATCCCAACGCCGCCTTCATTTGGGCGAAGCTTCCCTGCAAACATTGGAACCCATCTTGGCCTTGCCGGAGCCTGGGGTCTCCGGGGTGAAAGCAGCGGTGCTTGCGGCGAAGGTACTAGAGCACGAAATAAAGGACAAACCCGCGTCCTATGCCATGTGCCAGCGAGCACTCAAGGAATTGGGGAGCCTGCGCGCCTTCCAGGGCAGGCCCGCTTTGGAGCGCGATGTGCGCAAACGGGCCTTGCGCCTAGCCAAGCAACTGGGTCAAGAAAGCAGCTAACCTAGTGGATCTGTAGGTGCTTGCGAATCGCTTCGGGGTAGGCCTCCAATTCTTCGGCGAAGACCCGCGCAGCCAAGGTGTCTTCGTTGTCGTCATCCAACACCTCGCAGGTACGCTGGACCAGAATGGGCCCATTGTCGAAAATGTTGTCCACGTAGTGCACTGTACAACCGCTGACCTTACACCCGCGTTTGAGCACGGCTTCGTGTACATGGTGCCCGTAGAAACCCGGACCGCCAAACGCAGGTAAGAGCGATGGATGAATATTCCATCCGCGATTCTCCCATGCCTCCGGAATTGGAAGGAAGCGCAAGAAACCGGCCAGTATGAGAGTTTGAACCCCAGCGGCTTCCAGGGTTCGGAAGATCAATTCCCCGTATACTTCGGGTGTCAACTCCCGGCCAGCATCGGGCACCTGGGAGGGGATATTCCAGCGCTTGGCATGATCGAGCGCGCCCACGCCTTCGCGGGAGGATAGGCACAGGCGAATATCCAAGGGAAGCTCACCCGCACTCGCGAGCTGCGCTAGATGATCCAGGTGCCGCCCGGTTCCAGAAACCATAACGGCAACGGGATGGGGAAAGGAGAAAGCGTCGGAATCCATGGGATTGGGCTAGACTTCGAACTCCATGTCTTTGGAGACTTGCAATAGATCGGGCACCAGCATCGGGAGCAAATCCTCCAACAAGGGAGCGCTGTTTTCCGCTGCCTGCAACAGGTCTTGCATACGCATGGGCTCCTGTCCACCGTCTGTGATACAGGTCAAAGCGATCAAAGCCAAGCCTGCGTGGGCGGCCGCAATCCACGGGCCGGCACAATCCTGAATGGCCAAGTCAGCTGGGGTGCCCGTGAGCCATTTCCATTCGGCCGGTGTGATGCTACTGGGACCTTGTAAGCAAGCACCCACACCGCTTTCCACGGTTTGGCCGAGAGCCTGCAAATGATCGCTGGCCCGCAATCGCAAACCGGGGTGATGAAGTCTGGTTTGGTCAGGGAAGAGAGGGCCCAGGTTTGTGGGGCCCAAACCGAGTAGGGGGGTGTGCCCTGAAAGGTTGATGTGGTCCGAGATGGTGGCCAAACTCCCCACCGGCAAGCGATCCCGCAGGGAGGTGGCCGCCGAGGTGTGGACCATGGTTCTTGCGCCCATGGATGCCGCCAACCAAACCGGGAACGCCCGTTCCCAGGCCGGACGTTCCGGGCCTCCGCCGATGCCAAACTGCAAGGAACCCGGTGCATCCTCCATGAGCCAAATGGTGCAGACACCCTGATCCGTTTCGGCCTGGGCGACAACCAGTTCAACCTCGTGCCAAACCGAGGGGACCCCATTCAATTCGTGCAGGGGGAGGACGCCCAACGACTCAAAGGAGCCGGGCAGGGAGCCCATCCCTGTGCCCAGTAGAAACAGGCACTGCGGGGCGGGAAAGCCCTTGTCTTTGAGGCTTTGCTGCGCGTCTGCGACCGCGTCGTCAAGGTTGATAGATACCATATGTAGCGTATGGAAAGGTGCCAGCGCTTACCGATTTCGAGCCACAATAGCAGGTTTTGAGCCCATTCACGCAGCCGGTCTCCCGGAAAGGGGAGGCAAATGGGAAAAACAAAAGCGGTCCATGAACGTGATTCAATGCTTGCCGATCAAAAGGAGAAGGGGGCGCCCAAGGGCCGCCTCCCGATGGGCAATATTATGTGAATGCAAAACATTTGGGAGCCCCGTATGCGGGGCTCCCAATTTCCCACCCTTCCGATGAGCTATCGAGACCTTGTTCTAAAATCCATTCGCGACCTGCCCACGTTGCCGACCAGCACCAACGAGCTATTGAAGTTGTTGCAGGCCGAGGAAATGGATGCGGATGCCATATGCAAAGCGATCACCTTTGACCCGGTGCTTTCAGGCCTGGTCCTGGGCATCGCCAATTCCGCGCTTTTGGGCGGGCGTGTGGAAATCGCATCGATTCGCGCCGCGGTACTTCGGCTGGGGCATAATCGTCTTCTGGCCACGGTGCTAGGTGCTGCCGTCGGCCCACGGATGCGTGAGTCCGGCATGACCTGCTACGACGCGTGGCCAGGTTCCCTGTGGGAGCAAAGTGTTGCCCTTGCGGTCGCCGCCGAGGAGGTCGCGATCCAAGCCGCCATCGTCAATCCCGCCGATGCGTTCACCATTGGCTTGCTCGCCGATGTGGGCAAGCTCGGCATGGCCCCGGTGGCCGGCGAGCATGCGGAGGAACTGGTTCAGCACACCTTGAAAGATCAGGTCGGCTTCGATCGAGCCGAACGGGACATACTCGACATCGATCACTCCGAGGCGGGGGCTCTCATGCTGGAATCCTGGGGATTGCCCCAGTCCATCGTAGTCCCGGTGCATTGGCACCACCGCCCCTGCGATTGCCCAAGCGAATATCAGTCGCTTGCGGACATTGTTCATGTGGCACAACACTTGTGCCGCCAACTCGGAGGGCCCCAAGGCTTTGACGAGGGACACATGGAGGTGCAGCCGGAGAGCCTGGAACGGCTGTATCTGAACGATGCGGAGGTGGAGCTAGCCCTGTTCTCGATCGAGAACAAGCTGGGTGAAGTCATGCGCGCCTTCGGCGTACGTCGCGCCGCTGCCTAACAAAGCCCGCCTGGCCTATTCGCCTTCGGAAGCTGCAGGGCTAGGAGTTTGCCCGTCCAAAGGTAAGAGCTCGCCATCGCTGAGAAGCAAAAGCAAAAGGGATCCGCTTCCCACTTGGAAAGCTCGTTCCATATAGCCTGCTGCGGCTCCATAGTCTTTAAGGCTATAGGCTCGCAAACCGGCCACGAGAACCTCTGCCGTCTCCTGCTCCACGCGGAGGGCTGCCAGACCCAGGGTGGTTTGCCCTTCTTGTGCACGCTCAAGAGTGACGCGAACGGACTCAGCTTCCCCTTCATTGAAGCGGGCGCCTCCGTTGCTCACCAACATTTCCTGGACCTGGTCCAACACAGAAAGCACGGCTTGTAGCCGATAGAGCGTGGCCTGCCCTTCCCGTTGATCGGGGGTCAGAGCGCTCTTGACGCGACCATCGAACAGGAAGCGGAAATCCCTCTCGCGCACAAGAAAATCCGCAAAGGGGATACGGTCACCCGCTAAGGAAACCCAGTCGGTGTGCACCCCGGTTACCAACACATTGCTCGGGCGAGCAGCCCGCGGGTCCAGGGTGTTCTTGTTATCCCAGTCCCCTGTCTTGTAGGCGGACCTCCAAGCGGCCAGGTAATCCTCCATGAGCGCCAAATCACGATCCAAGGCTGCGGCCCAGCCCTTGCCCGGTTCAGAGCGCAGTCTGGCTTGGGTTTCTTGAATGCGCTTGCGCGCGTCGGCGAGCAGAAAACTGGAGAGTTCTCGCTTCAATTCCGAAGCCCGACCCAACTGGCTGCCGAGGACCTCCCGGTCTTGCGTGCGCGTCAACGCTTGCCACTGACTCTGCTGCTCCGGAAGCCCGGCTAGCAAAATCGAAAGCTCTTGCACGCTCGATCGAAACTCCAAAACCTCCGCGGGCGCCTGTCCCGATTCATTGAGCACGTTCAAATCCACCGGGACCGTGGGTGCGAAGCGATCGACCTGGGCGCTCAGTACGGATGTGGCTTCGTCGAAGGCCCCCTTGCTGCCGTGATTCCGCGCGGTTCTCAGGGTTTCTTGAAGGAATGCATCTCCCTGCCCAAGCAACTCAAGCAGAAGCTTCTTGCGTTGCTCTTCGAATCGAATCCCATTGTCACCTGCCAGGGCGGTCTCATAGGTGAGCATGGATTGTAGGGGGTCCAGGATCGGTCGTTCCTCGGGTACCCACTTTCCAAGTTCGCGAAGAATCTCCACTTCGTCGCCAAGCATTTCCTCTGCCCGCTCAGCCGCCCGAATGAGGCTTCTGGCCCGCTCCTCCAGGGAGCCTGCTTGGGTGAGTGCTTCATCGGCACTGTTGCTACCTCGGAAGGTCTGTGCAAACTCACGCAGTTTGAGAATGCGCTCCGGATCGGCGAGGTCCTGCTCCAAGATCTTTTTCAAACCTTCCTGGGCTTGGGTTTCAAACTCGGCGCCCATATCCGCAGGCCTGGACTCGCCCTCCGCTCCATTCGTGACCTCATTGAATTCAAAACTCTCCGGCTCCGGATCGCTTTCTCCTGACTGGACCGGGTTGGGTTCCGCTCCTTCGTGGCCATCCGATGTGGCCACCCCAGGAACCGTGGGTACATCAGGCTTGTCTTCAGATCCATCCCACAGAAAATAGGCCGCAGCCAAAAGAGCCGGCCCGGCCAACAATAGGGCCCACCGGCGCTTCCCACTGGATGCGCCTTCTGCGGGTAGACCCAGCTGCAACTCCAACCGGTCGATTCGCTCCAGAACCTGTTGCGCGTTTTGAGGCCGCATTCCGGGCTCCTTCGCCATCAAATCCAGAATGAGCTGGGAAACAGGCTCCGGAATTTCGGGGTCTAGCGCACTGGGGCTTTCCGCCTCCGTCTTGAGTGCAGCCCGCAGGATCTCTTTGCTGCTGGAGCCCTGGTAGGGGGTTTCCCCCGTGGCCACCTGATAGGCCGTGGCTCCCAGGGAATAGAGGTCACTCACCGGGCTAGGCTTTTGTCCGCGCACCACTTCTGGAGCCAGGAAATGGGGTGTGCCCATGGCTGGACCGGAGCCGTGATCCTGGGAAAGGTCCATGACCAAGCCCAGGTCCGCCAGTTTCGTGACGCCGGTTTCGGTCAGCATGAGGTTTGCAGGCTTGATGTCCCTATGGACCAAACCGCGGCTCTCGGCAAAGGCCAGCGCCTTGCAAGCATCGGCCATCATTCGCAATGTTTGGCGCCATGAGAGGGGACCGCGGTTGTCCAGTCGGTCCGCCAGGCTGCCCTCACCCATATACTCCATAGACAGGTAGTGCACCTTGCCATGGGAGCCCACATCGAAAACGGTGACCACATTGGAGTGACCCAGGGCAGCGGCTGCGCGGGCCTCGGATTCGAAACGTTGAACGAGTTCGGGATCGTGGCTCAGCGCAGGGGCAAGAACCTTGATGGCCACCTGACGTTGCAGGCTGGTTTGCACCGCCAGGTATACATGGCCACCGGCTCCACGACCCACTTCACGCTCTATCTCATAGCCAGGGATTTCCGGGAGCAGCTCGCCACCATTGGAACCGGATTCCGACAACCACACGCTCACAGGACCCACATCCATTCTTTGGCCCGGGCCGAGGTGCCCCTGGCTCACAGGATTCCCCTCGATCAGAGTTCCAGCATCAGAACCCAGATCCGTCACTTGGATCTGAGAGCCGGAAACGGTCAGCACACAATGCACTGGGGCCACTTCCAGTCCAGGCAGCACCAAATCGGCGCGCTGGGGATCGGAACCCAGGACCCAGCGGTTTTTTCCGGACAGGGCGATGGGATCAGGGCCGAGGGTCGGGATGTCGAGATAGAAAGGCGTATCGGTCACGGCAGAGCAGCTGGGAATGGGGGGGTCCGAGATTCTACCCGAACGGATCGCTGTGTCCGCTCCCCGGCATGGGCGAATCCAAGGGGAGGGAAGGTTTCCTTCCAGGGTAGGCCACAAACCCTACCGGGTTACCGGTACAGGGCAGATCCCACGCGCACAAGATGGGTGCCCGCGGCCACGGCGGCCCCCATATCGCGACTCATCCCCATGGAGAAGTGACACGCGGAGTGCTTGAACACCACGTCCGCCTGGGATTCGAGACCACGGCCCAATTCGACGCATGTGCGAAACACCCGTTCCGTGGCAGTGCCATCGGCGTCATCCAGGGGGCCCATGGCCATCAAACCGACCAGCTGCAAGCAACCGGACCCGGAAACGACCCGCGCGGCTTCCAGCACGTCCTCCGCCGCAAAACCCTGTTTGCGGTCCTCTCCGGAGAGATGGACCTGTAGATACAAATCCAAGTTGCGACCTTCCTCCGATGCGATCCGATCCAGGGTTTCGACCAGGGCCATCGAATGCACGGAATGCAGCACTTGGGCATTCATCACCACCCGCCGGGCCTTGTTGCGCTGCAAGGGACCAATGAAATGCCAAACGGGGTGCATGTCCCGGTCCGCCAAATCCCGGGCCTTGGCCACCAGGGCATCCGCCCGGTTCTCCGCGAACTGGCGCTCCCCAAGGCGATAGAGATTGGCGGTCGTGTCCGCATCGACCGCCTTGGTGACCGGCAGCAATCGAACCGAGTCCAAGGGCCGATCATGGCCCGTGCAAAAGCCTTCAAGTTCGCTTTTCGCGGCTTGAAGGCTCCGTTCGAGAAATTCGGTTGAGCGGGAGGGGAACACGCTTCCGTGGGGGAGAAATCTAGGCCTGGACCGGCTTGAGCGTCAAGCGGATCCGGGATGTGGTATTGGCCCGAATTCGGCGGCCCTCACAGGGGCGAACGCCAGGGACCCAAACCAATTCCTCATCGGCAAACACCACCGGCATTTGCGCACGGGCATCACGGTGTACGCCCACGCCAGCAAGGAATCGGCTCAACTCCTTAGATCCAGGTCCCCCGATCGGATGAAAGCGATCGCCAGGCTGGGGAAGCCTCACGCGTAGGGCGTCCGGCAAGTCCTCGGCGTCCATTTCCACCACATTCGGATCCGTGGAGAAACCTTCGCCGGGTTGACTGTCGACCTTTTCGGCGATCAATTCCGCTCCACCGGGGAGCACGAGCCGGCCAGGGATGTTCAATGTTCCTGTTTCGGAAGGATCAAGCGCCACCGAACCCGCATCGGGCCCACTGACTTTCTCGGGGGCCGTGTTCCCA